>JBGARM010000064.1:0-11191 GCA_044230215.1 Thermoanaerobaculia bacterium
AGCGACGCCGCGATCGCCGAGCAGGGCACGCAGGGCACCGCCCTGGCCGACTACACCTCCACGCTCCGGTGCCGCAAGGGCGACGGCGCGTTCGACCTCACGCTCGGCACGACCTCCGGCACGCTGACGGCGCTCGAGCCCGGGCAGGACTACGAGTGCCGCTTCACCAACACGCGCAGGCCCGCGGCGACCCCGTCGGGCCCGACCCCCACGCCGCCGTCCAGCGGCACGGTCTGGCAAAGCGTGAGTTGCGCGTCGCCAGTGCCCGGCGGCATGTCGAGGATCAGGAAGTCGAGCGCCCCCCAGTCGACGTCGCCGAGCATCTGCTCGATCGCCTTCATCACCATCGGGCCGCGCCAGATGACCGGCGTGTCGGTGTCGAGGATGAAGCCCAGCGACATGAGCTTGATGCCGTATTTCTCGAACGGCCGGATGCGATTGCCGATGACCACCGGGCGCTCGTCGATGCCGAACATCGTCGGCAGCGACGGACCGTAGATGTCGACGTCGAGCAGCCCGACACGATGCCCCGCCTGGCCGAGGGCGATGGCGAGATTGCTCGCCACCGTCGACTTGCCGACCCCGCCCTTGCCGCTCGCCACCGCCACCACCGCGCGAACCTCCGGGATCAGGTTCGGATTGGCCGCGATCGCCCGCGCCGCCGACTCCTCGCGCGTCGGCGGCGCGGCGACCTCGATCTCGACGGCGACGCCGGCGACGCCCGGCAGGGCGGCCACCGCGCGCTCGACGTCGCGCTGAACCTCCTCCGCCGCGGCGCGATTCTGCGTCGTGATCGCCAGCCGCACGCGCACCGTGCCGCCGTCGATCGCCACCTGCTTGACGAACCCGAACGACACGATGTCGCGGCTCATGCCCGGGAACCGGACACCCTTCAGTGCTTCCCAGATCTTCTCCTCGTTCGGCGCACTCATCGAATCGTCACCCTTTCCAGTTCACTGCGGAACGTCTTCCTCTGCGCACTCGGTTCTGGCGAGGGCCGCCACCCGCTCGCGCACCTCCCCGGTCAACGCCGGAAGCTCGCGGATCGACCGCCCGGCGAGCGGTATCGCCGCGCCGAAATGCACCGTCACGGTTTGCGGCCGGATCAGGAAACTGCGCCGTGACTGCACGGCGAGCGTCCCGTGGAGACCGACCGGGACGACCGGCAAGCCGCTTTTCAACGCCATCAGGAAACCGCCGCGGCGGAACGGCAGGACCTTGCCGCCGAGCGACCGGATCTCCTCGGGAAAGACCACGATCGACGCGCCGCGCGAGAGCTTGTCGAGCGCCGCCGTGAAGCTTTCTTTCGCTGTCGAACGGTCCTTCCGGTCCACCGGGATGAAACCGCCGAGCGCCATCGCCCAGCCGAACACCGGAATCTGAAACAGGCTCCGCTTGGCGACGAACCGGCTCTGCCCGGGAATCGCCGCCAGCAGCGCCGGGATGTCGAACAGGCTCTGATGGTTCGCCATGATGACGAAGCGGTCGTCTCCGACCGGTTCGCCAGCGCCGCCGACGACGGCAGCGTTGCGCACCTCGAGGCGGATCCAGCTCGCCCAGAGGAGACCTCTGGCCCACATCCGCGCCGCCCGGTTCGTCCAGTTGCCGCGCGGTGGAATCGGCGCCACCAGGATCGACACGATGGAAAACAGGAGCGTGCCGACGACCAGATAGAAATTGCCGGTGACGGTCGCCACCAGGGTCCGAAGAGGCGATCCGCGGTCGCCCGTCCGGGGGCTCGAGAGGTCACGCGTCTGGGGGGTCACGCCGTTCACGGAGGTCACCGGTTTCTCTCGCAACTGCCTGTTAGAATTGCTCATGCCCCCGCGAAGTGACTCGCCGACGGCGCTTTCCTGGTCCCTGCGGGCCGGTGCGGCGTACGATGCTCTGTTCGCCTTCCTGTTCGTCTTCTTCCCCGGCTGGATCGGCTCCACCTTCAGGCTTCCCCTGCCCGGCGAACGATTCTATCTCTGGCTCATCGCGGTCTTCCTGCTGAGTCTCGCCGGCCTCTACTGCCTGATCGCCCGCGCCCCGGCCCGCTACCGCGACTTCGTCCGCCTGGCGATCGCGATCCGCCTGCTGGGGGCCGTGGTCATCGCCGCCGCTGCCCTCGGCCGGCCCGACCTCGCCAGCCTCTACCTCATCGCGGCCGGCGACCTGGCCTTCGGTCTCACCCATCTCGCCCTCTCCCGCCCGTTGCCGCCGACCACTGCGTGACGGTGCCGGCATGAGAACCCTGTCGGCCAATCTCGAATCGCTCGGCCGCCGCACCGCCGACAGGGGCGGCCGGATCGCCGAGGAGGCCGGCGCGCTCGCCCTGCTCGCCGCGCACTCGTTGCGCGCTCTCGCCACGCCGCCGTGGGAGACCTCCGCCTGGCTGATGCAGATGGAACAGGTCGGGGTGCGCTCGTTCGGAGTCGCTGCCATCACCACCATCTTCACCGGCATGGTGCTCGCCCTGCAGACGGCGCTCGCCCTGCCCGGCCTCGGGGTCAAGTACTACATCGGCACCGTGGTTTCGAAATCGACCGTCCGCGAGCTGGTGCCGGTGCTGGTGGCGCTGATCGTCGGCGGCCGCATCGGCGCCGGCATGACCGCCGAAATCGGCACGATGAAGGTGACCGAGCAGGTCGATGCGCTGCGCGCCATGGCCGCCGACCCGGTGCGCAAGCTGGTCGTGCCGAAGCTCGCGGCGACACTCGTCATGCTGCCGGTGCTGACCCTCATCGGCGACGTCCTCGGCATTCTCGGCGGACTCGTCATCGCCGTCGCGCAACTGCAGCTGACCGCCGCCTTCTATTGGAACGACGTGGTCACGGCGCTCACCCTCGACGACTTCGCCAGCGGCCTCGGCAAGTCGGTGTTCTTCGCCTTCTTCATCACCATCGTCGCCTGCCACAACGGTTTGACTGCGCAGGGCGGCGCCGACGGCGTCGGCCGCGCGACGACGAACACCGTCGTCCTCGCATCCATTCTCATCCTGGTGTCGGATTTCTTTCTCACCAAGCTCTTCTCCTTCATCTGACCGCGACCATGCCGGCGGACAATCCACGCACCGCGCCGATCTTCGAGATCCGGGACCTGCGCAAGAGCTATGGCGCCAAGGAGGTCCTCTCCGGTCTCGACTTCGAGGTCGGGCGCGGCGAGTGCCTGGTCATCCTCGGGCGCTCCGGCTCGGGCAAGAGCGTGACCCTGCGCCTGCTCATCGGGCTCGATCCGCCGGACGGGGGATCGATCCGCTACGATGGCCAGGAGCTCGTCGGTCTCGCCGAACGCGAGCTCCTGCCGGTGCGCCGCCGCGTCGCCATGCTCTTTCAGAGCGGCGCGCTGTTCGACTCGATGAGCGTCTTCGACAATCTCGCCTTTCCGCTGCGCGAGCACCAGGCGACGACCGAGCCGGAGCTCGCCCAGCGGGTGGCTGCGCTCCTCGACCTCGTCCAGTTGCCCGGCATCGAAGCCAGGCTCCCCTCCGACCTCTCGGGCGGGATGAAGAAGCGCGTCGCGCTCGCCCGGGCGCTGGCGCTCGAACCGGAGACTCTGCTGTTCGACGAGCCGACGACAGGTCTCGACCCGATGACCTCGGCTTCGATCGCCCGCCTCATCCGCGAGACCCGGGAGCGCCTGCACACGACCGTCATCGTCGTCACCCACGACCTGGCTCTCACCCACAATGTCGCCGACCGCATCGCTTTTCTCGACCAGGGCCGCTTCCGGTTCCAGGGCACCCTGGCCGAAGCGGACCGCTCCAAGGACCCCCTGCTCGCCGCCTTCCTGTCCGGAAGTGAGGAGACTGCCGATGTCGCCCAATCCGTCCGCCGCCCGTAAAGTCGGCCTCCTGCTGCTGGTAGCCCTGGCGCTCGGCATGGCGGCGATCTTCACCGTCGGCGAGCGGCGAAACCTCTTTTCGGCCAAGAACGACTACATCATCCGCTTCGATTCGGTCTCCGGCCTGCAGCCCGGGAGCAACGTGCAGCTCGACGGCGTCGGCGTCGGCTCGGTCGCCAAGATCGACCTCTCGGAAGACGTGCGCAAGAACCAGATCGAGCTCCGCATCCGCGTCGAGGCGCGCTTCGCCGGCCGCATCCGCGAGGACTCGATGGCCCGCATCCGCACCCTCGGCCTGCTCGGCGACAAGTACATCGAGATCTCCTCCGGAACGCCCAAGTTCCCCGAAGTGCCGGAGGGCGGCACGATCGGCACCGCTCCGGTCGCCGACGTCGACCGACTGCGCGCCTCCGGCGAGGACCTGGTCAACAACGTCACCCGGATCACCGAGCAGCTGACGAACATCCTCAGCCGGATGGAGCGCGGCGAGGGGATCCTCGGCGAGCTGACGAAGGACGTCGAGCCGAATCGCAAGGTGACGACCGAGTTCATCGCCACCCTCGACTCGATCCGCGGCATGTTCGACAACTTCCGCGAAGGCGACGGCCCCCTGCCCCGGCTGCTCAACGATCGCGCCCTGGGCGAGAAGCTCGAAGGCACAGTGAACCGGCTCGACTCCCTGCTCGCCAAGACCGAGTCCGGCGAGGGCGCGCTTTCGATGCTGCTCACCGACACCGAGCAGAAGGCGCGCCTGGAACGGTCGCTGGCGAGCATCGAGCGCACCGCCGCGAACCTCGAGACGGTGACCAATTCCCTGCGCGAGGAGCGCGCCCTGCTGCCGAAGCTGCTCGGGGACGAGGCCTACGGCGACAAGCTCTCCGCCGAGCTCCAGTCACTGATCGAGAATCTCAACCGGGTCGCCGAGAAGATCGACCACGGCCCCGGCTCGGCGGCGCAGATGCTCAACGACCCGGCTCTCTATCAGGCGATGAAGGACATCGTCGCCGGCATCGACGAGTCGGCGATCCTCCGCCACCTCATCCGCAACCGGCAGAAGAAGGGAGTGGAGGTGCGGCTCGAGAAAGGGCTCGACGCGGCGCCCGCCGCCCCGCCGTCCAAGCAGCCCTGAGAGCCGATCCCGGCGGCGGGAGCCGGAGCTGCGATAGGCTCGCATCGGCACGTATGCGTTCCCACATTCTCGTCACCGGCGGCGCCGGGTTCATCGGCAGTCACGTCACCCGCAGGCTCCTCTCCCGCGGCGACCGGGTGACCGTCCTCGACGATTTCAACGACTTCTACGATCCGGCTTTGAAGCGCGCCAACGCCGCCGAATTCGCCGGGCGCGACGACTGGCGCCTGGTCGAAGGGGACATCCGCAACGCCGCGCTGGTCGATCGGCTGTTCGAGGACAGCCGCTTCGACGGCGTGATCCACCTCGCGGCGCGGGCCGGCGTGCGGCCGAGCCTCGCCGAGCCGATCCTCTACGAAGAGGTCAACTGCATCGGCACGCTCCGCCTGCTCGAAGCGGCGCGGCGTCACGGCCCGGCGAACTTCGTCTTCGCCTCCTCCTCGTCGGTCTACGGCATCAACGAAAAGGTGCCGTTCGCCGAGGACGACGCCGTGGACCGGCCGATCTCCCCCTACGCGACGACCAAGCGCGCCGGCGAGCTGCTGTGCTTCAACTACCACCACCTCTACGGCCTGCGCACCTCGTGTCTGCGCTTCTTCACCGTCTACGGCCCGTCGCAGCGCCCGGAGATGGCGATCGCCAAGTTCACCGATCTGCTGGCGCGCGGCAAGACCGTGCCGCTCTTCGGCACCGGCCAGACGCGGCGCGACTACACTTTCGTCGACGACATCGTCGACGGGGTGGTCGCGGCTCTCGACCTCGCCCCCGGCTTCGAGATCTTCAACCTCGGCGGCTCGCAGACGACGACGCTCATCGACCTGGTGCACGGCATCGCCGAGGCGCTTCAAGTCGAAGCGCGCGTCGAGATGCTGCCCGAGCAGCCCGGAGACGTGCCGATCACCTTCGCCGACGTCTCGAAGGCGGGCCGGATGCTCGGCTACTCGCCGAAAGTCTCGATCCGCGAGGGCCTCAGCCGCGTGGCGGCCTGGTACCGCGCCCGCAAGCCCGACTAGATCGGCGCGGCAAGACAAGCCGCGGCTTTCGGGCCGCGCCCCGGGCACGATAGACTAGCGCCGCAGCAATCGGGGCCCTTGGTCCCGCCCGGCCGCCGTAGGCCGGACCCCAGCCTCTCATTCGCTCTCCTGACGGAACTCGAGAAGGGAGAATCATGAAGATCTGTGTCGTCGGCAGTGGATACGTCGGCCTGGTGACGGGCGCTTGCCTGGCCGATTTCGGTATGACGGTCACCGGCGTCGACAAGGACGCCTCGAAGATTGCCGCGCTCGAGCGCGGCGAGATCCCGATCTACGAGCCCGGCCTCGAGGAGATCGTCGAAAAGAACGTTCGCGCCGGCCGGCTCAAGTTCACCACCGATCTCGCGCCGGCGATCCGCGAAGCGCGCGCGGTCTTCATCGCCGTGGGCACGCCGCCGCTGCCGGACGGCAAGGCCGACCTCTCCTTCGTCCGCCAGGTCGCCGAATCGATCGGCGACAACCTGAACGGCTACAAGGTCATCGTCACGAAATCGACCGTTCCGGTCGGCACCGGCCAGATGGTCGAGCGCGCGGTGCGCGAGCATTCGGGCGGCAAGCAGGAGTTCGCGGTGGTCTCGAATCCGGAGTTCCTGCGCGAGGGGTCGGCGATCGAGGACTTCCTGCGCCCCGACCGCGTGGTCATCGGCGCGCGCACCCAGCGCGCCATCGACGTCATGCTCGACATCTACGCCCCGTTGAAGGCCGCCGGCGTGCCGTTCGTCGTCGCCAACGTCGAGTCGGCCGAGATGATCAAGTACGCCTCGAACGGATTTCTGGCCACCAAGATCACCTTCATCAACGAGGTGGCGGAGATCTGCGAAGCGGTCGGCGCCGAGGTCGACGTGGTGGCGCGCGGCATGGGCCTCGACAACCGGATCGGCCCCAAGTTCCTCCACCCCGGGCCCGGCTACGGCGGCTCCTGCTTCCCCAAGGACACCCGCGCTGTCGCCCAGATCGCCGAGGAGCACGGCCTGCGCTTCGAGATCATCGAAGGTGTGCTGTCGGCGAACGAGCGGGTCAAGAATCGCATGATCGGCAAGATCGAGACCGCCTTCGGGTCGCTCGCCGGCAAGACCGTGGCCGTGCTCGGCCTGGCCTTCAAGGGCGACACCGACGACATGCGCGAATCGCCGGCGATTCCGGTGATCGAAGGGCTGGTCGCGCGCGGCGCCACGGTGCGCGCCTTCGACCCCGCGGCGATGACCGCCGCGAAACCGCTCTTGCCCGCGATCACCTACTGCGAGGACGCCTACGAGGCCGCCCAGGGAGCCGACGGGGTGGTCATCGCGACCGAATGGAACCAGTTCCGCGCGCTCGATTTCTCCGAGCTCAAGGCCCGGCTCGCCGCTCCGCTGATGATCGATCTGCGCAACCTCTATCAACCCGACCGGGTGGCCGCCGAAGGCTTCAAGTACTACTCCGTCGGCCGCCCCTCGACCGGCGTCGGTACCGGCGCGTGAAGAGGGCTCTGGTCACCGGCGGGGCCGGCTTCCTCGGCTCGCATCTCTGCGAGCGCCTGATCGCCGAGGGGATGTCGGTCGTCGCCGTCGACAATCTGGTCACCGGCAAGACGCAGAACGTCGAGCACCTCATCGGGCGCCCCGACTTCGAGCTCGTCCTGCACGACGTGTCGAAGACGATCGAGGTCGCGGGCCCGGTCGACTACGTGCTGCACTTCGCCTCGCCGGCCTCGCCGATCGACTACCTCGAGCTGCCGATTCAGACGCTCAAGGTCGGATCCCTGGGCACCCACAACTCTCTCGGGCTCGCCAAGGCCAAGGGAGCGCGCTACCTGCTGGCCTCGACCTCCGAGACCTACGGCGACCCGCTGGTCCACCCGCAGCCCGAGACCTACTGGGGCAACGTCAATCCGGTCGGTCCGCGCGGCGTCTACGACGAAGCGAAGCGGTTCGCCGAGGCCATGACCATGGCGTATCACCGGTATCACGGCCTCGAGACACGCATCGTCCGCATTTTCAACACCTACGGCCCCAGAATGCGGCCGCGCGACGGCCGCGTCGTGCCGGCGTTCATCCAGCAATCCCTCCTCGGCGAATCGCTCACCGTATTCGGCGACGGCAGCCAGACGCGCTCCTTCTGCTACGTCGACGACCTGATCGAGGGGATCTTCCGCCTCCTCATGTCGGAAGAGGTGTTGCCGACCAACATCGGCAATCCGCACGAGATGACGATCCTGCAGTTCGCGGAACGCATTCGAGCCCTCGTCGGCTCCTCCTCGCCGATCGACTTCCGGCCGCTGCCGGAAGACGACCCCAAGACGCGCCAGCCCGACATCACCAAGGCGCGGCGCGTGCTCGGCTGGGAGCCGAAGGTCGATCTCGACCTCGGCCTCGGACGCACGATCGACTACTTCCGGTCGATCCTGCCGGCGACAGCCTGAACGCCCGACCGGAGAATCCGATGGACACCCCCCCGACGCAAGGAGTCCCGCTTCTGTGTTCCCACTGCGCAGCCCGGCCGGCGGGGCTGTCGCGCCCGCCTTTCCGCGGCGCGCTGGGCGAGGAGCTGCAACGCCGTGTCTGCCCAGCCTGCTGGGAGGAGTGGAAGCGCGCCGAGGTGATGGTCATCAACGAGCTCAAGCTCAACTTCATGGAGCCCTCCTCGCAGGAGATCCTCACCTCGCACATGCGCGAGTTCCTGGGGTTGGACGGATCCGCGACGCCTGGAGTGCGGTGAAGGTCATCCCCGAGGCGCCGCGCTCGCTGCGCGGTCCGGCGATCAAGTTCGCCATCCTCCTGCTGCTCGTCGTCGGCGGCTTTCTCGCCGCCCGCTACACACCGCTCGCCGACTACCTGAAGTTCGAGCGCATCCAGGGCTATCTCGACCATGTGCGCGGCCTCTGGTGGGCGCCGGCGGCCCTGGTCGGAACGATCGTCGTCCTCGGCTCCGTCGGGATTCCGGCGACGCCGTTCATCGTCGCCGGCGCGGCGATCTTCGGCGCGCTCTGGGGCACGGTCTGGAACTGGGTCGGGATCTTCCTCTGTTCGCTCACCGGCTTCCTGCTCGCGCGGCTCCTGGGGCGCGAGTTCGTCGAGCGCATCGGCGGCACGAAGATCCAGCGCGCCGAGAAGCTTCTCCATCGCCGCGGCTTCATGCCGCTCATTGCCATCCGCTTCCTGCCGGTGCCGTTCACCCTGGTGAACGCCGCGGCGGCGGTCGTCGGCGTGAAGCTGCCGAAGTTCCTGCTCGCCTCGGCGATCGGCCTGCTGCCGCCGATCGCCATCCTCACCTACTTCTCCTCGGCGCTCCTCGAAGCCGCGACCGGCGACCGCGCCAAGATCGTGCGCCACGCGCTCATCGTGTCGATCACCGCCGCCCTGTGCGTCTTCTTCCCCATCGGCCTGCGGCGCCGGCTGAGAAAGCGCAAAGCCAAGCGCCTGCGCGCCCTGCGTGCCGCCAGGCCCGTCCGCCGCGGCCCCGTCGCCCGCTGACGGCAGCGGCAGGCGGCAGCTTGCGGAGACGGGGGCAGCCGCCCTACTCGCCGAGCGCGGCGGCGACCTGGGGTTGGTCGATGAGGAGGACGCCGCCGCCGGCGTGTTTCTCGGGGGCGAACTCGAAGTCGCGGATGACCCGGCGGAAGACTTCCTTCAAGGCACGGGCGCCGAGACGCGGCTGCTTTCTCGCCGCGTGGGCGATGGCGCGGGCGGCGTTGGGGGAGATGGCGAGCTTCACGCCGCGGCTCTCGAAGAAGGCGCGGGTCTGGATGAAGCCCGAGTCCGGGCCCTCGAGGAAGATCTTCAGCAGCTCGTCCTCGCCCAGGTCCTCGAGCATGACGACGGCGTCGAAGCGCGACAGGAACTGCGGGCTCATGCCGTAGTCGAAGAGGTCCTCGTTCCTCAGCCAGTCGCGGAGCTCGAACTGCAGTTCCTCGCGCACCCTGCCGCCCTCGACCACCGTCACCGGCTGCAGCGCCCCCTTGTCGGCGCCGATCGTCACCCGGTCGTAAACCGCATCGTAGAGGCCCTCGAAGGCACCGGCGCAGACGAACAGCAGGCCCGACGAGTCGACCGTCGTCGCGCCGCCGCCCAGCCACTCCGGCAGCACCACCGGCACCGCTTCGTTCTCGATCAGGGTTAGGAGCGCCTCCTGGGCGCGGATGCCGGCGACGTTCACCGTCCCGCCGACATGGCTGCGGATCTTGTCCACCTCGTCGACGAACACCAGGCCCTGCGCGGCGCGCTGCACGATGGCCTGCGCCCCGGCGCCGTCGCCCAGCTGCTCCCGCGCGCGCTCCAGCAGGCGGCGCATCACCGCCTCGCCCGGGCGACCGGCCTGGGCCTCCTCGCCGAGCACGTTGGCGTGGATGCGGACCACCGCCGACCGCGAAGCGAGCACCGGATCGGCGGCGAGGAACCTCTCTACCGCGCGCATCAGGGTCGTCTTGCCGGTCCCCGACGAGCCGATCATCAGGATGTTGCCGACCCCGAGGCCGGCGAGCTTCTTCGACAGAGCGATCGCCATCTCCTGGACCGCACCGGCCTGGCCGATGACGCGCTTGCCCAGCGCAGCGGCGATCTCGTTCGGTGGCGGGGCCGGCAGAGCGGGGCGCATGCCCCCATTCTAGTGTTGTCCTGCTTTGGCGTCGCCGGTCCGGTCAGATAGATTGTCGGCATGGCCTTTCGCCGACCGACCCCCCTCCTGCTCGCCGCGCTCCTCGGGCTGGCGTCCTTGCCGACCTCACCGCTCGCGGCCGCCGCGACGCCGGCCGCCGACACGCTCGCCGCCGCGCAGCAGGCCGTGGACGCCGGCGACAGCGACCGCGCCCTCGACCTTCTCGCCCCGGTTCTCAAGCGCGAGCCGAAGAACGCCCGCGCCCTGCTGCTGCGCTCGACCGCGCGCTGCATCGCCGGCGAGCTCGAAGAGTGCCGCAAGGACCTCGACCAGGCGCTGGCGCTCGACCCGACGCTCCGCCAGGGCTGGTTGAACCGCGCCGGCCTGGCGATCTCGGAGAAGCGCTACGACGACGCCGTCGCGGCGCACCACCGCCTTTTCCGCCGCGCCGCCAGAGAAGGCGATCGGCGCCAGGGCCGCGATGCCGGCGGCGCAGGCGAGCAGCACCGCCCAGTCGCCGGGCTTGATGAAGCGCAGGAAGGCTGTCACAGGAGGGCGCGATGGTGCACCAGGACGCGCGCCCGGTCGCGGAACTGGCCGGCCAGCCATTCGGCCAGGTACACCGAGCGGT
>JBGARM010000065.1:0-11151 GCA_044230215.1 Thermoanaerobaculia bacterium
GTGGCGCACCGTCTGGTGCCAGGCGAGGTCCTTCCAGAAGTTGACCTGCTGCTTGGTGTAGCGGGCGCACTCGGGGAAGCTGGCGAGGAGTTTCCTGGCGAGCTTCGCCACCTCCTCGTCGAGCCGCGAGAGGTCGATGCGGTAGCCGTTCTCGCCGCGCTGGGCTTGCCGGATCTCCTGGGCGTCGGCCTTCTCGATCCACTCGTCGCCGCGGCGCACCGACGGCACGACCCAGTTGACCAGGCCCCAGTCGAGCGCCTTGGCCGCCGGGATCGGCTCGTTCAGGAAGAGGATCTCCCGCGCGCGCTTGTCGCCGACGGTGATCGGCAGCCATTGCGTCGAGCCGCCGCAGGCGACCGAGCCGACGTGGGTGCCGACCTGCTTGATGAAGGCGTGCTGCGCCATGACGGTCAGATCGCAGGCGAGCTGCGATTCGTTGCCGCCGCCGACCGCCATGCCGTTCAACCGCGCGATGACCGGCTTGCCGGTGTTGAGGATGCTCTCGATGTAGGCGCGGAAGAGCGCCATGTACTTCCAGTAGTCGCGCGGCGTGGTGACGTAGTCCTCGGCGTACTCCTTGACGTCGCCGCCGGTGCAGAAGGCCTGGTGGCCCGCGCCGGTGAGGACGATCACGCCGACGGCGTCGTCGAAGCTCGCGTCGCGGAAGGCGGTCGCGAGCTCCTCGAGGGCGCGGGTGCTGTAGGCGTTGTAGTTCTGCGGCCGCTGGATGGTGATGGTGGCGACGAAGTCGCTCTTGGCGTAGAGCACTTCCGCAAATCCGAAACTGGCGGCGGGACGGGAGGGGAATTGGCCCATGGCTGATCTCCGCGCGGTATATTACAGGAACACAACGACCGTGTGTAAACTGACATAGCGGGTCGTGCGATGCTACCCCTGCGGGGGGGCAGCCGGAGGCCGCGAGACGGAGGTGGCGTGATGGGGTTCTACTTCGAGGAGCTCGCGGAAGGCCGTGACTTCGACTGCGGCGAGCGCGCGATCGGCGACGCCGAGATCGTCGCTTTCGCCGAGCTCTCCGGGGACGCGAACCCCCTGCATCTCGACGACGACTTCGCCCGCCGGTCGGCGTTCGGCGGCAGGGTCGCCCATGGCGCGCTGGGAATCGCGGTCGCGACAGGCCTGATGGCGCAGGCCGGGATCACCGCCGGGACGCTGGTGGCCCTGCTCGGCCTCGACTGGCGGTTCGTGGCGCCGATCCGGCCGGGGGACCGCCTGCACCTGACGCTCCGGGTGGCGGCGCGACGGGAGCTGCCGGGAAGGGATCGCGGGGTGGTGAAGTTCGTCGCCGAGCTCACCAACCAAGCCGCCGTGCTGGTGCAGAGCGGCGAGATCGTCGAGCTCATCCGGCGCGACCCGGGCGCCGCGGCGCCGCCGGCCGGCGCTCTCTAGGGCTCGCCGGCGGCGCAGACGCGCTGGATGTAGCTTTCGGCCGGCGCGGCGAGGACGGCGTGGTAGGTGTCGAAGAGGGCCGCCGCGCGATCGCCCAGCCAGCCCTCGGGCAGAAGCTCGGCCGGCAGGAACGGATCGCTCGCCGGGAAGGCGCGATAGGCGTGCACGAGCTCGAAGCGCCGCTCGAAGCAGTCTTCGGGGCTCGTGCAGGGCGGCGCCTGGCGGCCGCGCGCCGCTTCGCTGCCGGCGTGCCGGCACTGGCCGCAATGGGCGAGCTGCGGCGCCCAGCGATCGATGAACTTGCGGTAGCTGGCATTGACCTCGGCCAGATCCCAGCACTGCGCGACGAGCTGAGCTGCGCTCGAGAAGCCCGTGTGCTCGGCGCGAAACACCTCGACGTTACGGGTGACCTTGAGGCGGCGGGCGATGTCTCCGACCTCGTCGCGGACGTCGTGCGGCGTGATCCAGAGGCCGTTGGTGAGCGCCCCGCACCCCAGCCAGGAGAGCTTCGCGCGCAGGCTGTCGCGCAGGCGCCGCCGGGTCTCGGGGATCGAGTAGGCGACGAGAAACCAGGTGCCGTCCCAGGCCGGGTGGCGCGGCGGATGGTAGATGCGCTGCCGGCCCTCCTCGAGGAGCTTCCGGCCGCGCGGCGAGAGGCCGTAGTAGCCGCGGCTGCCGCGCCGGGTGGCGATGAGCCAGCCGCGGGCGGTCATGCGCGAGAGGGCGGTGCGGGTCGCCGGCGCCGACATGCCGAGCCGGCCGAGCAGGAGGATAAGGGAGCCCACCCAGATCGGCCGGTCGCGCTCCAGCAGGTAGTCGCCGAACAGGGTGAAGACCAGATCCTGCGACCGCGGGGGGGCCATGGCCGGGAACAGTATGGCGTTCGGCGAACGACCGTCAAACAAATGGCACAGCGCGCAGCGGCAGGAACCGGCTCGCGGCGCGGCGGGCGCTGAGCCAGCCCGAAGGGGCGGCGACTTTGTCGCGCATTCGGGCAATCGTTCTTCAGGCCCGCTGCTACGGGCCGCAAGGGAGATCCCCATGCCCGAAATTCACAGCACCTATCCGTTCTCTGTCCGCTGGCTCGACGGCAGGCGCGGGATGGCGAGCGCGCCGGACGGCCTGCCGGACATCGAAGTGGCCTCGCCGCCGCAGTTTGGCGGCCTCGCCGGGCGCTGGACGCCCGAGCACCTCTTCGTCGGCGCCGCGACGACCTGCTGGATGACGACCTTTCTCGCCTACGCCGAGAAATCGCGCCTCGAGGTGGTGGCGGTGGCGGCCGACGGCGAGGCGATCGTCGAGCGCGGCGACGATGGCAAGGTTTCGATTCCGCGGCTCGTACTGCGGCCGTGCGTGACCGTGAAGCGCGAGGAGGATCGCGAGCCGGCGCTCAAGTGGATCCGCAAGGCCGAAGAGACCTGCCTCATCTCGCGCGCCATGCGCGCCACGGTCGAGCTCGAGCCGGAGGTGCTGGTCGCCGCTCGGGTGCCCGAGTTGAGCGCCGCGGGCTAACGAGAGAGGCCGGCGACCCCTTCGATCTCGAGCAGGAGATCGGCGCGGCAGATGTCGGCTTCGACGAAGTGCAGCGCCGGCCCCGGGCCGATGCGCTGCAACAGCGGTTGGCGGACGAGCTCGAGGTCGGCCGCGTCGCGCAGGTAGACGCGGAAGAGATCGAAATCCCCGAGACCGGGGAGTCTCGATCCCTCGCCGGCCGCAGCCGAGAGCAGGGTCTCGATATTCCGCAGAGTCTCTTCGAGCTGCAGCAGAAGCTCGCCGACGTGTCGCGTCTCGTGCCCGGCGATGCTCGCTGTGCCGGAAAGGAAGAGCACCTGCCCGAGCTCCGGCGGCGAAATCGTCGCGCGGGTGAACGAGGGCGGCCGCGGGCCGTAGTCGGTCGGGTAGCGAAAGGCGTGCACCTGGCGCGGGTTGCCGAGGTGCCGCCCGGGCGATGCGGCGGCCGCAAACCAGGTCACCAGATGGTCGCCGCTGCTGCCGACCGCCGACGAGGCGGAAAAGCGCTTCTCCGCCTCGGCCGCGCCGTAGCGGGCGTCGAAGGCGGCAGCTCGCCCGGCATTGAAGAGCCGGTAGCGCTCCTCGCCGTTCTCGGCGGCGTTGATGCCGGGCAGGAAGTTCCAGACTCGCAGGAGGTGGGGGAAGCGCCGCGCTTCCGCCGTTTCGAGCAGCGCGGCGAAATGCGCCTCCGTTTCGCCGGCGAGGTCGCCGGCCAACGCAGTGGCGAGGCTGCCGAAGAGGATGGTGCCGTTCTCGGCCCAGTCGACCCGGCCGAGGCGCCCACGCTCCGTCGCCAGACCGGAGGTCCAGGCCTCGACCGGCGGCGTCGTGCCGAGGACGCGATTCGCCACGGCGGCGCAGGGTACGGCGGGTCTTTCCGGGCAAGCGCCGGCGAAACGGACGACGAGCAGCGTGCGGTCGTCCACGGCACCGGCTGCGGCGGCCGTGGCGCCCTCGCCGCGGGCGAGCGGCAGCGGCCGAGCGGCAGACCACTCAGGGCCGGAGACGGTGCGGAACTTTTCGGAGTCGTTCATCCGGATCTCGAATCTAGACCGTGGCGGCGGGAGCGTACCCACTCTTCGGGGTACGGACTCGCGCGACCCAGGCCGGAATCGGAAAGACGGTGAAGCCTGGCCCCCGCCAACCGGCGGAGCACCGGTGGGCAACGGGCGCCGATAGACTGCGACCCGATGCCTGACCTGCCGCAGGATTCCACCGCGCCGTCGCGCCTGCGGGCGGCGCTCGGCCGTCTGCCGCTCTACCCCTTCGAGTGGATCTGCCTCGCGCTCACCGTCGGCAGCGTCGGCTTCCTGCGCGCGCGCGGGATGCGCATCGACTGGCAGACGGTCGAACACACCATCTACCCTTTGCTGCGCTCGCTCGGCTGGCCGCTGGCGCTCGGCGTCGGGTTGCAACTGCTAGTGCACCGGATCCAGCGCCGGCCGCTGTCGGGCTACTTCGCAGTGCTCCGGAACTGGCGCTGGTGGGGCCTGTGGCTGCGGCTCTGGGTGACCTACATTGCACTCGCCTACACTTATTTCTGGGTCAAGGTCTGTGTGCCGCTGGTGCGCACCGACCTCTGCGACCCGCTGCTCTGGCGGCTCGACCGCCTGCTGCACTTCGGATTCTCGCCCTCGGTTTTCGCCACCGCCCTGTTCGAAGGCAGCGCCCTGGCCAGAGGCCTCGACAGCTGGTACGGGCTGTGGATTACCACCGTGACGGTGATGATCGCGTTCTTCACCGCCAGTTCGGACGACCTCCTGCGCCGCCGCTTCATGCTCTCCTGCGTCTTTCTCTGGGGCCTCGGCTGCTGGCTCTACGTCGCTGTGCCGGCGCTCGGTCCGGTCTTCTACGTCCCGGAGCTCTGGAAGGAGCTCGCTGCTCGGCTTCCGATCGCCACCGCCACGCAGGAGGTGCTGTGGGCGAACTACCAGAGGATGCTGGCCGGCCGCACCGGGGTGTTGCGAGAGTTCAATCCGATCTATGCCATCGCGGCTATGCCCTCCCTCCACGTCGGCGCGCATGCGCTCCTCGCAATCTGGTCCAGGCGCTACGCTCGGCCGCTCGCGCCGCTCTTCCTCCTGGCGACCCTGCTGACCTTCGTGGGCTCCCTGGTGACGGGTTGGCATTACGCGATCGACGGCTACATCGGCATCCTGCTCGGCACGCCCGGCCCGGAGCCATGCTGTGGGCCTCCTGGAGGAGCGATGCTCGACGAATTGCGCACCAATCCGGCTCTGCTGAAACTCGACCTCTACTGCAAGGGTCTCAGACTGGACGACTCCTGTTTCATCGAGGAGGATGGCGGACGCAAGATCCTGCGGACGCGCGCCGGGCTCGGCTCCGGGCTCGAGCTCATCCTGCCCGGCGGACTGTGGACGAACGCGCCGGTCTCTGAACCGTTCGCCGCCAAGTCGCCCTACGTGCTGCACAAGGGCGCCGGCGCGAAGAGCCAGTACTGGCTCCACCGCGACGGTGAGCAGGTGTCGCCGGTGGAGCTCTCGCCGCGGCCGGACTGGTACGACGCCAACACAGCGACCGGAAAGCCGATGACCCGGATCGGCACGCTGCAGGGGACCTACCTCGGGATCTATCAGGCCAAGGTGTGTGAGTACTGGACGGAGAAGCCGCAGAAGGTCAACTGCAAGTTCTGCTCGGTCGGCCTGAACCTGGGCATCGACGACGCCGACGAGAAGTCCGTCGACGAGGTGCTCGAGGTGGTGCGCAAGGCGCGCCGGGAGTCGGGCATCACTTACGTCGACTTCAACACCGGCCACTACGAGGGCGATACCTACCTCGACATCCTCGAGCCCTACATCTTGCGCATCAAGGAGGAGTTGGGCCTGCTGATCGGCGTGCAAACGCCGCCGCATCGCGACCTCAAGCGCTACGACCACCTGAAGGAGATCGGCGTCAACCGGGTCTCGTTCTGTTTCGAGATCTTCAACCGCGGCCTGTTCGAAGAGATCTGCCCCGGCAAGCACGCCGAATACGGCCTCGACTTCTATCTCGAGGCGATCCGCTACTGCGCGGCGCTCACCGGCACGGGGAGGTCGGACGAGCCGTGGGTCACCAACGGCGAGATCATCGCCGGACTCGAGCCTCCCGGCTCCTCCATTCGCGCCATCGACTGGATCACCTCGGTGGGGGCGATTCCGACCGTCTGCGTCTTCCGGCCGCTGGTCGGCACCGACCTCGAGGACCACGAGCCGCCCAAGACCGAGGACATGATCCCGATCTTCAAGCATCTCTACGAGTCGTGCATGGAGAAGGGTCTGCCGATCGGTCTGGCGCCGAACATCCACGTCTCGCTCGTCATGCTGCCCGAGGAGTGCCGGGCCTTTTCGACCAAGCGCTACCTCTGGCAGAGCGCCAAGCTGGCGGTAATGAAGAAGGTCTTCGGTCGCCAGTTCGAGCGCAAACTGCGCGAGCACGACCGGAGCGCCCTCACCGCCTGACGCCGCCGCCGAACTCCTAGCGGCCGAGCACGAACGGCACGACCGCCCAGCACCAGAGGGCGGCCACCAGCGCGGCGGCGAGATCGAGCTGCAGACCGATTCTCGCCATGACCGGAATACGCACGTAGCCGCTGCCGAAGACGATCGCGTTCGGCGGCGTCCCTGCCGGCAATGCGAAATCGCACGAGGCGGCGATGGTGGCGGCGAAGAGGACGCTGGTCATCATCTCCGGGGCTGCCGCGTCCTTGAGCACTGGCAGCATGACGGCGATGGTCGCCGTGTTCGACGCCACCGCCGAGAGGGCGACGGTGGCGACCGCCGCCAGGACGATCTGCGCCAGCGGCGGCAGGGAGGCGATGCCCGAAAGCTGCGCGCCCAGAAAGCCCGACAGCCCGCTCTGCTGAATGCCGGCCGCCATCGCGAAGCCGCCGCCCAGGAGCAGCAGGGTCTCCCACGGCACGGTCCCGAGCGCCTGGACTTCGAGAACCTGCCGGCCGCGGTGCGGCCAGGCGAGCAAGAGGATTGCAGCCGCCATCGCGATACCGCCCTCGACGTGCGCGGTGCCGAGCTTCCACGGCAGCAGGGCCGGCGCCAGCGCGTCGACGATCGGCTTGCTCACGATCCAGCAGGCGGCGGCGGCAAGAAAGACCCCGGCGACGATGCGCTCGGGCCGTTGCACGACGCCCAACGCCGCGAGCTCGCGCAGCACCACCTCGCGGGCGTCGCCGGCCAGTGTGTCCTTCCGTCCGAGCCGCCAGAGCAGCGCCCAGACCGCCGGCAGCATCACGGCGACGAACGGCAGGCCGACGAGCAGGAACTGCATGAAGGAAACCGATTTCCCCATGCGCTCGAGGAAGCCGGCGAACTGGCCGTTGGGCGCGGTGCCGATCTTGGTGCCGATGCCGCCCAGGTTCGAGCCGTAGGCGATGGCCAGCATGATCGCCATGCCGTAGTGGCGGAGGCGATGGCCGCTCCGCGCCTCGAGCTGGGCGATGAGCGCGACGCCGATCGGCATCATCATCGTCGCGGTGGCGGTGTTGGTGATCCAGAGCGAGATGAACGCCGTCGCCGCGAGCACCCCGGCGAGCAGCCGCCGCGGATCGGTGCCGATGCGCTGCATGATGCCGAGCGCGATCCGGCGATGGAGGTTCCACTGCTGCATCGCCGCCGCGATCGCCATGCCGCCGGCGAAGAGGAAGATGTAGGGATCGAAGTAGGGCGCGACCGCGGCCGCGACGCCGAGCGGAAGTACCACGAGACCGGCCGGTTCGAGTTCATCAGCACCGGCGGCTACTACCACTCGCTGCCCGGCGACGCGCTGCGTCAGTTCATCGACACCGCCGCCGAGGTGCAGCGCGCGATGGGCTTCGCCAACGAGAAGGACCACCCGGAGGTGGCGCCGTCACAGTTCGAGATGAACTACAGCTACACCGAGGCGACGATCGCCGCCGACCAGGTGCAGCTCTACAAGCTCCTCAGCCGTCAGGTCGCGGCGCGCATGGAGATGACCGCCTGCTTCCTGCCCAAGCCGGTCACCGGCGTCAACGGCAACGGCATGCACACCAACGTCTCGATCGCCCGCAAGGGCAAGAACCTCTTCTACGACAAGAAGGGGCAGGACGGCCTCACGCCGCTGGGCTGGAACTTCATCGAACGCATCCTCGCCAACGCCAACGACATCTGCCTGTTCCTCAATCCGAGCGTCAACTCCTACCGCCGGCTCGACCCCCACTTCGAGGCGCCGAACCAGATCAAGGCCTCGGCGATCGACCGCGGCTCGATGGTGCGCATTCCGCTCGGCAACGAGAAGTCGGCGCGCGTCGAGGTGCGCTCGATCGCCCCGGACGCCAACCCCTATCTGGCGATCTACTCGGTCATCCGCACCGGCATCGAGGGACCGCTGCAGGCGGAGGAGAACGACGGCAAGCGGCAGCGGACGCGCTTCCTGCCCGACAACATCTACGACGGCATCCGGCTGTTCAAGGGCAGCCGCTGGGCGATGGAGCTCATCGGCGAAGAGGTGCACGGCAAGTACGCCGATCTCAAGCTCGCCTCGGCCGAGCGCTGCCCGAAGGCCCTGGGCACCCGCGTCAAGCGGAGCGAGATCCAGTTCCACCACGAGGTGACCAACCAGTACCTCTGGAACCAGTTCTAGGAAGTCAGGGGATGTAGGACCAGAAGCCGCTGTCGCCGCCGTCGAAGCCGTCGTTGAAGATGCCGGGGTCGAGCTGGAAATCGATCCCCTGGGCGCCCCAGGCCACCTGGAGCGGCATCGCGCCCGGAGCGATCAGGGCGCTCTGGTTGGGGCCGGTGAGGATCGCCAGCGGTGACACGGTGCCGAGCGGCACGGTCGGCGGCGTGCCGAAGTGCATCACGAGCAGGTCGCCCGGAACACGGTTGAAGGTCTCGAGGGTGGAAGTGAAGTCGATCTGAACCCTGCCCGCCTGGGGGTAGGTCACACTCAGGCTGACGTCGCCGTGGCGCGGATCGGCGATCACCACCGGCAGCTCGGAGGCGACGGCCGGATCGTAGGTAATGAGCAGCCGCCCTCCCTGCAGGTCGAACGGCTCGGCCGTGCCAATTTCGATCACCGCCCCCGAACCCGGCTCGACCTTGCCGCCGTCGACCGAGAAGCTCACGGGATCGGTGGGTGCGCGGACCGTCAGGGTGCCGGAGCGGGTCGCGAGCTGCACCGGATCGTCCTCGGGGTCGTCGAGAAACGACAGGCCGAGGTCGAGAGCGATCGTGTACTGGTCGCCAGGGACGACGTTCGGCGCCAGCGTCACGTAGATCGCCCCGAAAACCCCATCCATCGCATTGATCGTCGCCGAGAGCGACGCGAAGTTGACGTCGAACGTCTGCGTCGGCACGTCGAAGCTGCAGGGCTCTGGCGTGGCGTCGCCGTTGACGCTGAAGATCACGACCGCGTCGCAGGTCTGAATCGGCGTCGTCGTCCCGAGTAGCCGCGGGACCTCGCCGGGCGTCTGGGTGAGGGCCGTGACGCCGGAGGCAATCCGGCCCCGCCGGACCGGCCGCGAGGCGTAGGTGCGAAAGACGATCGCTGTCTGCTCCCCGGGCGCCCCTTCGGCATCCTGGACCCTGAGCATCAGCGGCTCGACGGCAATGGCGCCGGCGGGCGCCGGCCAGGCGCAGATCCCCCAAACGAGGCTCCCGGCCAGCAGGTCCATCCATCTTCGGCCGCGGCTCACCCGGCGATCGTCGCTGCGTCTCGTCTGCCGCATCGTTCTCACTCCCTGTGGGCGATCGCCCACCCGACGACTCTAGGAGAACCGGCGCTCCCCCGCAATCAACCTGCGCGGGACACCTCTCTCCCTACAGCAGACAGTCGAACGGCGCATGTGGAACAGGCATCGCCAGCATTTTCCTCTGCCAATCGTGCAGAATGTTCCCTTGTCTCCGTTCGGCTGTCCCAGGAAGACGATGCGCGACCTCTCTGCGATCGCCGTAATCGTCGGCTGCCTGCTCCTGCCCACCTCGTCGGGGGCCGAGGAGCGCGCGTGCCCCTCGACTTCGCTCCTACCTCGGCGAACTCCGCACGGTGCGCTCGCTGCTCGTGCAGGCGGACGCCAACGACACCTACCTCGTCGAGGGCTCGCTCGACGGCGCCGCCTTCACTGCGCTGGGCGAGGTGCCGCGCCTTGCCGGCCAGCACGGCCTGCGAACGCGCGCCTTGCGGATTCCGCCGGCCACGGCGCGCTTCCTGCGCTTGAGCAGCTCGAGCGGCGACGGTCGCGCGGCCATCTCCGAAGTCCAGGCCTTCTGTGTCGACCCCGGAAGCTGGGATCCGCGCCTGCAGGTGATCGACACCCCCGCAGCACAGACGCCAGAGCGCCGGGCCGCTTGGTGGAACGACACCTCCAGCCGCTGGTGGGAGCTCGGCCTGGCGTTTCTCGGCCTCGGGACGCTGGTCTGGGAGCTGCGCCGCCGCCGGCCGGAGCCCGCGGGCGGCGGACAGCGGCGCGGCGCAGAGCGCCGTATCTTCGCTGTCCTCGGACTGCTGTCGGCGCTCACCTATTTCAACTTCGGCGCCTTTCACTTCGGCTCGTTCATTCACGGCTGGGACACCTTCCACTACTACCTCGGCGCCAAGTACTTTCGTGAGCTCTCCTACGACCGGCTCTACGACTGCGCCACCGTCGCCGACGCGACACGCGAGGCGAAAGACTCCGACGCCGCCTTCCAGGCGCGCCGCTCCCAGGCCCAGGGGCGCCGGATCCGCAACCTCCGCACCAACGAGCTCGAGGCGACCACCGAGCTCCTGCGACACCCCGAACGCTGCACGGCGCACTTCACGCCGGAACGCTGGAGCGCCTTCCGCCACGACGTCGCCTGGTTCCGTGACCGCGAGAGTGTCGGCCGCTGGAACGAGATCTTCGCCGATCACGGCTTCAACGCCACGCCGGTCTGGAACATCGCCGGCTCCATCCTCGCGAACTCGGGCCCGGCGAGCGACCGCCAGATCGGCCTTCTCGCCCTGATCGATCCGCTCTACTTCGCCGCGATGGCCGCCGTCCTCGTTTGGGCGTTCGGGATCCCCGGTACCGCCGTCGGTCTGCTCGTCCTCGCGACCGACTTCCCGGCGCGCTTCTTCTGGACCGGCGGCGCTTACCTTCGCTGGGACTGGCTCTTCTTCACCGTCGCCGCGGTCGCCTGCCTGCGGCGCGGCCGCCCGTTCCTGGGCGGCGCCGCGCTCGCCTATGCCGCCCTGCTGCGGATCTTCCCCGTCTTCCTTGCCGCCGGCCCGGCAGCGCTG
>JBGARM010000066.1:0-10835 GCA_044230215.1 Thermoanaerobaculia bacterium
CCTGCGGCGCGGCGGCGAACAGATCGCTCGCCGCCAGCAGCTCCCGCTCCGCGGCCGCCGGTTCCGCAGCGCGAGCGCCCGCGGCGGCGACGCCGAGCAGGTTGCCGGCGAGCAGGACGACCGCCGCCAGCGCGGCGCGCTCAGACATGCCGCAGCGCCTCGACGACGGAGATGCGGGTGGCGCGGGCGACCGGAGCGAGGGCGGCGACCAGCAGGACGACCGCCATCACGCCGACGATCGCCGCGAACGCCTCGGGCACGAAGGCGAGCTGCAGATCGATCGGGTCGACGGCACCGGGCGGCGGCGGCATCTTGAGGTGCAGGCCGTTGATGCCGGCGATCGCGGCGGCGCCGAGCGCGTCGCCGACGAGCGCGCCGAGCACACCGAGCCAGAGTGCCTCCCAGAGGACCATCGCGGCGATTTGGCCGGGAGCGGTGCCGATGGCGCGCAACGTGCCGATCTCGCGCACCCGTTCCATGACCGTCATCACCAGCGTGTTCGAGGTCGCGAGGACGACGAGCACGAAGACGATGGCGCCGAGGAACCAGAAGATCCCCAGGTAGAGATTGCGCACCTGGCTGTAGAAGGCGGCGCGCTTCTCCCAGGAGGTGACGGCGAGGGCCGGGGAGCGCCCGGCGAGCGCCTGCGCGACGGCGACCTGGGCGGCAGCGGTCGCGGCGGTGTCGTCGAGTCCGACCAGCAGATTCGACACCCGATCGGTCGCCAGCAGGCGCTGGCCGGTCGCCAGATGGAGCTTGAGGTAGCGCGAGTCGAGTTCCTGGACGCCGGTGGTGACGAGCCCGGCGACGCGCACGTCGAGTGCATTGAGCATGCCGTCGGGGCTCGCGGCGAGCAGCGTCAGCAGGTCGCCGGGCCGGGCCCCTAGCGCCGCGGCGAGGCCGAGGGCGAGCACCACCTCGTCCTCGCCTTCGGCCGGCGTCGCGTCGGCGAGCGCCCGGCCCTCCCGCACCTTGGTTTCGAATCCCATCCGCCGTTCCCGCTCCGGCTCGACCCCGACGCCGACGAAGGAGACCGAGTCGCCGCCCGGCTTCTGGATCATGCCCATGAGATGCAGGTTCGCCTGCACGGCGACGACGTGCGGCAGCTTCTCGACCGTGGCGCGGACCTCCTGCCAGCCATCGATGCCCTGTTGCACCGAGCGGTCGAGCGCGGCCTCGCCGCGGCTCGCGACCGCCGCCTGGCTCGCGATCTCGAGATGGCCGAGGCCGCCGTGGATCATCGCCTCGCGCAGGCCGTCGAAGGAGAAGCGGATGAAGCCGGCGGTGAGCAGGAGCCCCACCGTTCCCGCCGCGACGATGGCGAGCGAGATCGCCGTCCGCCGGCGGTTGCGGGCAAGGTTCTTGAGCGCGAAGCGGGCGAACTTCATGCGCCCTCCGCGGCAGGCAGGGAGTCCGAGAGGACCCGGCCGTCGCAGAGCTCGATGCGCCGCGGCGAGCGCGCCATGAGCGCCGGGTCGTGGGTGGCGAGGACGAAAGTCGTGCCGAGGTCGCGGCGGATCGCCAGCATGAGGTCGAAGATCGCCGCGCCGTTCGCCGAGTCGAGGTTCCCGGTCGGCTCGTCGGCGAGCACCGCGGCCGGCTGGTGAACGAGGGCGCGGGCGATCGCCACCCGCTGGCGCTCGCCGCCGGAGAGGCGGTCGGGGCGGTGGTCGAGGCGGTGCTCGAGGCCGACCGCGGCGAGCATCGTCCGGGCGCGCTCGCGGCGTCGGGCGGCCGGGACGTCGTCGATCCACAGCGGGTACTCGACGTTCTCGAGCGCCGAGAGCACCGGCACCAGGTGGAACGACTGGAAGACGAAACCGAGCCGCCGGCGGCGCAGGAGCGTGCGTTCGCGCTCGGAGAGCGACGCCAGGTCGCGCCCCTCGATCGCCACGCTACCCCCGTCCGGTGCGTCGAGCGCGCCGAGCAGATGCAGCAGAGTCGACTTGCCGCTGCCCGACGGTCCGGCGATCGCCACGAACTCGCCGGCGCCAATCTCGAGGTCGACCCCGGCGAGCGCCACGACCTGGGTTTCGCCGAGCTCATAGCGCCTGGCCAGCGCGCGGGCGGAGAACAGGGGTGCGGTCACTTTCCGATCCTATGCCGTCCCGGCGGCGAACGCGGTTCCGCCCGGCGCGACCGGCCGTTTCCGCCCTAGACGCCGGGGGTCCCGCCTCCGTAGACAGACGTCCGGGAGAAACCACCGATATGATCGAGGCGATGACGAAGAGTCCGGAGACCCTGACCGAAGTCCACGGGGCGATCACCCCCAAGGTGTTGTTCGAGGAGCTGCGGCGCGGCGTCCTCGGTCAGGACCGTGCTCTTCGTTTCGTCTCGGTCGCCATTCACAAGCACCTTCTGGGCAAGGTCTCGGGCAACATCCTGCTCATCGGATCGTCGGGCACCGGCAAGACGACGATCATGAACAACATCCAGCGCCTCTACGACACCGTCCCGGGCTTCGAGCACTTCCGGGCGGTGACGATCCTCAACGCCAACCTGCTGGTCGACAGCGACCGGACCGAGTTCCGTCCCGACCGGATGTTCTCGGCGATCGAGCAGCGGGCGCGGGTGATTCTCGGCGAGCGTCCGACGCTCGAGGCGCTCAAGGAGACGATGGAGCGCGCGACGGTCTGCGTCGACGAGGTCGACAAGATGTCGACCGTCATCGCCGGCAAGCCCAACCCGATCGGCGTCGTGCTGCAGCAGGGCCTGCTCACCCTCATGGAGGGCGAGCGCGTGCCCTATCGCCTGCACGCTTTCGACGGCGAGAAGGACCGCGAGCAGACGGTGGAGATCGACACCCGCAAGATGATGTTCGTCTGCGGCGGCGCCTTCGAGGGCCTCTACGACCAGGTCTACAACCGGGTCAGCCGCTCGGGATCGGGAGAGCGCATCAAGACCGAGGCGGTGAAGACGGCGGACGGCGGTGTCCGTCTCGAGACCCGCTTCTCGCTCGCCGACTTCCTCAAGATCAAGGATCTCTTCGAGTACGGCATGGTGCCGCAGTTCATGGCGCGCTTCGACAAGGTCGTGGTGTTGAACGACCTCAACACGGCCATCCTCAAGGAAATCCTGCTCGGCAGCTATGACTCGCCTCTGGCCCGCACGCAGCGCTATTTCGAGTCGCTCGACATCGAGCTCGAGATCGACGACATGGCCGCGGCGATGATCGCCGAGAAGGCCTCGCAGGAGAACCGCACCGGCGCGCGCGCCCTGCGCGACGTCTTCTCCGAGATCGTCAATCCGATCGAGTTCGACCCCTCGCACGAAGGCAAGACCGGCGAAAAGGGAACGCGGCGGATCCGCATCGACGTCGAGCGGGTCAAGCGCAGCTTTCGCTAGTCGGCCGGGGCGCCGCTCGCGCCGTCTCCAGGGGCAGGAACCGTCCGGTCGGCCGCGGCCGGCCCGGGGGCGATCTCCGAAACGACCAGACCGTAGCCGCCATTGCGCACCAGCCGGTCGGCCGACTGGAAGTAGGCGATGGCATCGCCGACGAGCTCCTCCGCCGGTCCGCTGTGTCTTTCCGCCATGCGGAATTCGCCGCTCGCCCGATCGACGTCGAACACATCCGTCTGCTGGCGCAGGCCGAGGACCGCAATGTGCCCGTCGCGCATGAGCGCGATGTCGCCGTTGTGGACGAAGAGAGCCCTGCCCCTCGAAGGGTCGGCGTGCAGCAGGTCGTGGCCGAAGAAACGGGAGGCGTAGGAGAAACCCAGGATGGAGAGGATCGTCGGCGGCACGTCGAGCGACGACGTGAGCGTGTCGACCTTCTCTCCGGCCGGCAGAACGCCCGGGGCGATCATCAGCATGGGAATCTGGTAGCTCGCCAGTGGAATCGTCGCTGCGCCGTAGACCCGGGCACCGTGATCCCCCATCACCACGAAGAGCGTGTGATCGTAGAACGACTTCTGGCGCACGGCGCGGAAGAAGCGGCCGATCGCCCAGTCGGCGTAGCGCACGACGTTCTGGCGCCGCTTGAGACCGGGCAGGGGCTCGATGGTGCCCGGCGGATAGGCGTAGGGACGGTGGTTCGAAACCGAGAGGATCATGGTGAAGAACGGCTTGCCGCTCCGGTCCATCTCCTCCATTTCGGCCAGCGAACGGTCGAGGATGGCCTGGTCGGAGACCCCCCAGGCGGTCGAGAACTCTCCCTTGGGGAAGTCGGACTGCTCGACGATGCGCTGCATGCCGTTGGCCGAGAGATAGGGTCCCATGCCGTCGAAGAGGGCGCGGCCGCCGTAGACGAACAGCGTCTGGTAGCCCGCTTCGCCGAGCAGGCCGGGCAGCGTGAAGAGATCCTTGGCGCCGCGGCGGCCAACGATCGACGCCCCGGGCAGGGGCGGCAGCGACGAAGTCGTCGCCTCGATCGCCCGGATGGTCCGGTTCCCGGTCGAGAAAGCCTGGGTGAAAAGCACGCCTTCGGCCGTCAGGGCGTCGAACTCGGGGGTGAGGTGCTCGTTGGCGTCGGGGTGGAGAGCGCCGATGAACTCCGAGCCCAGGCTCTCTTCGAGCAGCAGCACGACGTTCCAGCGCCGCGCCGGGGAGAGCGCGCGGATGGAGCGGGCGGAAGAGCCCGGTGGGAGGACGACCGGAGCGGAGGCCGGCTCGTCGAGCAGCTTCTCGAGCCGACGGTGGTTCTCGCCTTCGTCACGGGTGGCGTAGAAGCCGTCGTAGGGGGCATCGAGGCCGAGCAGGGCTTCGCCGAAGGCGTAGATGCCGTTCGAGGTCAGCTCGCGGACCAGACGGTCGGGCGAATGTTCGATCAGTTTTCGCGGCGAGGCGGAGACCGCCAGCAGGGCGAGCAGGCCGGCGTGGGTGAACAGCACGGCGATCCGGCCGAGGAGCGGCGCCGGAACATCCCAGGCGGGTCGAAACCGGTTGCGCAGGCCGTAGTAGAGCGCCGCGACGAGCGCCGCCACCGCGAGAAGGACCTTGCCGGTCGGGTAGCTCTGCCAGATATTGGTGACGACTTCGGTCGGATAGAGCAGGTAGTCGACGGCGACGAAGTTGAAACGGCTGTCGAACTCCTCGAAGAAGAACCACTCCGCCGCGGCGACGAAGAGGGTTCCGTAGAGGGTGACGACCAGGCCGACCGAGAGCACCACCTTCTGCCATCGCGCCCGCCACCAGCGCTCGGGAAGGAGCGCGAGATAGAGCACCAGGGGCAGGATGCACCAGGCGGCGACCCAGAGATCGAGCACGGCGCCGGCGGCGAAGATGCGCCCCAGGGTGGCTGCCGAATGCGACACCTCGCCGCGCCCGGCGAGGACGAGCGCCAGGCGGGTCAAGGTGCCGAGGACGACGAAGAAGACCCAGAGACCGAGGGCGAGCCGGAACCGGGAACGCAGACCCGGAACCGAGGTTTCTCGACCAGCGTCGGCGGATGGAGCGGTGGGAGAAGGCATCACCTCAGACTATGCCGTTTGGGGATGAACCGCGGATGAACCGGGTCGGGCTGGCGCTGGCGCGTCGGCCGGGCGCTGCGCTCAGGGCGCCTTGAGGCGCAGGCTGAGCGTGCCGCCGTCGCCGGAGAGGATCACCCTGTCGCGCTCGATCCGGTCGATGCGCCGGCCCTCGACGAACTCGCCGACACCGACCAGGCGGCCGTTGAGGTAGGCGAACGGCGAGGCCTCGGAGTAGACGATACCCCCCAGCTCGAGCTTCGAGCCGTCGGGAAAGTCCACCCGCCGCAGATAGTCGCCAGGGCCGAAGGTGGTGACCGGCTCCCGCGCCCGGACTGGCGCCACGGGCTCGCTGGCGCTCGGCGGCTGCAGAGAGGTCCTCGGTGTTGTTTTCGGTAAAGGGGGTTTTGCCAGAGGAGTCGCCGGTGGCTCGCTGGCGCTCGGCGCGACGGGCGCCGGCGCGGTCGCTGCGGAGGCGAGGCCCGGCGTGGCCGGAGCGGAGGGCGGAGGAGGCTCGGCGCCTGCTCGCGGCTGAACGGATAGGGGTTCTGGTGCCGGAGCCGAAGTCGTTGCGGAGGTCCAGGCCGGGGCCGAAGCCGCTGGTTTGTCCCCATTTGCTGGCGCCTTCTGTTGGCTCGACCACCACAGCAGGGCGAGTGCGACGAGCAGAGCAGCGGCGCCCAGGGCGGCGAAGATCGGCGTTCGTGCGCCGCCGCTGCGGCGAGAGCGGTAGGGTTGAAGAGGGGCTTCGAACGGCGCCGGCTGCCCTTTCGCCCGCGCGTCGCGCGCCGCGGCTTCGCGCTCGGCTTTCTTCAGCGCTTCGCTGACCAGACTCACGACGGCTTCCCTTCGAGCTCGCGAATCGCCCGGCCGATCAGCCGGCCCGAGAGATGGTCGACCCCGGCGACGTAGCCGGCGAGCAGCGAGGTGTCGCAGACGGCGTTGATCAGCCGCGGCACGCCCTTCGAGTAGCGGTGGATCCGCGACATCGCCCAGCGGCTGAAGGTCGGCCGGCCGTTGCCGCCCGCCACCTGCAGGCGGTAGTGGACGTAGAGCTCGGTCTCCTCGCGCGACAGCGGCTCGAGGTGGTAGCGCACCGTGATGCGCTGGCGCAGCTGACGCAGACGGTTGTCATCGAGCATCGTCTTGAGCTCGGGCTGCCCGATGAGGACGATCTGCAGCAGCTTCTGGCGGTCGGTCTCGAGGTTGGAGAGCAGGCGCACCTGCTCCAGCAGCTCGGGCGAGAGATCCTGCGCCTCGTCGATGATCAGCACGACGTCCTCGCCGCGCGGCACCTGGGCGAGCAGGAACTCGTTGAGCATCTCGAGGTAGGCGACCCGGTCGGTTCGCCCCGGGACCTTGAGCCCGAGCTCGACCAGGATGGTCCGCAGCAGCTGGGTCGAGGACATCACCGGGTTGAGGATCAGGGCGGTGCGGAAGGTGGGACCGAGCCGTTCCATGGCGGCGCGACAGAGGGTGGTCTTGCCGGCGCCGACCTCGCCGGTGATCTGGACGAACCCCTTGCGCTCGCGGATGCCGTAGAGCAGGTGCTCCAGGGCCTCGCGATGGCGGGCGGAGAAGTAGAGAAAGCGCGGGTCGGGCGTGATGTTGAAGGGGGCTTCCCGGAATCCGTAGTGCGTGAGATACATGCCGGAGCGAAGTTACCATGTCGTCGGGTACGATCCGGGTTGCCGCGCGCTGCAGCCCGGCGGGGAGGAAAGCTGTGATGGATCGTTCGACCGCGTGGGGAATCGTCACCGAACATGTCGCCGCGGCGGGGCTGCGGCGGCACATGTTGGCCGTCGAGGCGGCGATGCGGCACTACGCCGGCAAGCTCGGTGAGGATCCCGAGCTCTGGGGGCTCGCGGGGCTCCTGCACGACTACGACTGGGAGATCCACCCCACTCTCGAAGCGCATCCCAGGGAGGGCATCGCCCTGCTGGCTGCCGCCGGAGCGCCGGAAGCGGTGCTGCAGGCGATTCTGGCGCACAACGAGGAGGCGACCGGCGTCGCGCGGCGAACGGCGCTCGACTTCGCCCTGCTGGCCTGCGACGAGGTCACCGGGCTGGTGATCGCGGCGGCGCTGGTGCGGCCGTCGAAGGACGTCCGCGACGTCGAGCTCAAGTCGATCCAGAAGCGCTGGAAGGAGCGCTCGTTCGCCGCCGGCGTCGACCGACCGCACGTCGAGAGCGCCACCGCCGACTTCAGCGCCGCCTGCTTCGCCGGCGGCCTCGACCTCTGGCAGCACGTCGGCAACGTGCTCAGCGCCATGCAGGGAGCGGCCGCCGAGCTCGAGCTCGACGGAAGGATGGCGAAGGAGGGTTGAAGCTCCTGGCCAGCGCGCGCGCGTCCGGCTTGCCGCGCTGGCGGGTCGAGGGCGGCCCGATCGTTCTCGCAGCCCTAGCCGGCGTCGCCCTCGGCATGGTGCTCGGCGTCGCCGTGATCGCCCGCGGGACCTCGAAGCCGGACCGAGGGAGCAGGATCCAGCGACTTCCGATACCGGATTCCGCGGCCGTGGGCGGCGCGGTCGCTCCCGCGCCGCCGGTTCTCGCCGAACGCCGAGTGCGCAACCTGGTTCTCCTGATGGGCGACGGCATGGGGCTGGCCCAGATCGCGGCCGGACGCATTCTCAGCCGGGGAGTTGCAGGCCGCCTCCACCTCGAGGGCTTCCCGACGATCGGCCTGGTGACCACCCACCCTGCCGGAGCGGTGGTCACCGAATCCGACGCCGCCGCTACGGCGCTCGCCACCGGAGTGAGGGTCTCGATCGGCCAGGTCAGCATGGACGGGACAGGTCGGTCGCTGCCAACCCTTCTCGAGTTCCTCCGCGACTCCGGCTGGGCGACCGGACTCGCAACGACGACGCGCATCAGCGATGCCACGCCGGCGGCGTTCGCGGCGCATGTGCGCGCACGGCCTGAGGAAGCGAAGATCGCCGAGCAGTTGAGCCGGGCGAGGGTCGACCTCCTCATCGGCGGCGGGCGCCAGTACTTTCTGCCGCGGAGCTCGCCGTCGGGTCGCCGCACGGATGCTCGCGATCTCGTCGCCGAGATGCGTCAGCGCGGGGTCGAGGTCGTCGCCGACGCCGCGGGACTGGACGGCGCGACGCGGCTTCCCCTTGCCGCCCTGTTCGCCGTCGAGCCGCAAGCGGCCAGGCCCCGTTCGCCGACGTCGGCAGCCATGGCGAAGAAGGCGCTCGAGCTCCTTTCGGGGTCGGGAAGGCCGTTCTTCCTGCTGCTGGAGGAAGAGGAGATCGACACAGCGGCCCATGCCAACGACGGTGCCAGAATGAGCGAGGCGATGAGTCGCTTCGACGATGCGGTGGCCGCGGCTGCCGCCTTTGCGGCGCGGGACGGCGAGACCCTGGTCCTGGTTATCGGCGACCATGCCACCGGGGGCCTCGCCCTCGATTCCCGCTCGCAGGCAGGCGAGCTCACGCTCGCCTGGGGGAGCCGTGATCACACGGGGGAGCCGGTCCCTGTCTTCGCGTACGGCCCGCCCGCGGCGGCCGGCCGATTCGGCGGCATGCACGACAACACCGAGATCCCGAGCCTCCTGGCGGCGGCGCTGGGTCTCGAGTTCCCCCGGCCGGTAGTGACAAAGTGAGAGGGACGTTTCATCCTCCCCGGAGGGCAAGTTGATGACCCGCTTCGGTCGTTCGATGGTCGAGCACTTCGCGCTCGATCCCACGATCACGTATCTCAACCACGGCACTGTCGGGGCGCCGCCGCGGCGGGTGCTCGCGGTGCAGCAGGCCATCCGCGACGAGATCGAGCTCCAGCCGTCGCGCTATCTCCTGCGCGAGCTCAGCGAGATCCGCGTCGGCGCACCGCGGGCCGAGCCGCCGCGACTGCGCACGGCGGCGGCGGAGGTCGCCGCCTTCTTCGGCGCCCGCGGCGAGGATCTGGTCTTCGTCGACAACGCCACCACCGGCGCGAACGCCGTGCTGCGCTCCCTGCCGCTCGCGCCCGGGGACGAGATCGTGGTGACCTCGCTCGGCTACGGCGCGATCACCAACGCCGCGCGCTACGTCGCGCGTCGGCACGGCGCCGTGGTCCGCGAGGTGGCGATTGCGCCCGACATCAGCCGACCGGAAGAGGTGATTGCAGCGATCGACGCCGCTCTCGGAGCCCGCACGCGCCTCGCCATCGTCGATCACATCGCCTCCGACAGCGCCCTGCTGCTGCCGGTGGCGGAGATCGCGGCGCTCTGCCGGGTGCGCGGCGTGCCGATCTTCGTCGACGGCGCTCACGCCCCTGGCGCGATCGCCCTCGACCTGCCGGCAATCGGCGCCGACTGGTACGTCGGCAACCTGCACAAGTGGGCATGGGCGCCGCGCAGCACGGCCATTCTCTGGGTTCGTCCGGAGCTCCAGGCGGCGCTCCATCCGCCGGTCATCTCCTGGGGCCTCGACCAGGGATTCACCACCGAGTTCGACCTCGTCGGCACGCGCGATCCCTCCGCCTGGCTCGCCGCTCCGGCAGCGCTCGAGCTGCTGGCCGAGTTCGGGGCGGAAGAGGTGCGGCGTTACAACCACGAGCTCGCCCTCGAGGCCGGCGAACGGCTGGCGAATCGCTGGGGAACACAGTTCCGTACGCCGCGCTCGATGGTCGCATCCATGGTTTCGGTGCCGCTGCCGGAGCGTTTCGGCGGCTCGTCGGCCGAAGCGGCGCGGCTGCGCGATGTCCTGCTGTTCGAAGAGCGCATCGAGCTGCACATCGCGGCTCGCGGCGACCGGCTCGCCGCCCGGGTGGCGATCCAGATCTACAACGACCTCGCCGATGTCGATCGTCTCGGCGACGCGATCGCCAGGCGTTAGAGAGGGAACGGAGCCCATGCGCAGACTCCTGCTGCTGTCGAATTCGACCAATCACGGCGAACGCTACCTGGCGCATGCGGCGGACGAGATTTTGCGGCTCCTCGCCGGTTGCCGCCGGGTTCTCTTCGTGCCGTTCGCGCTCCACGACCGCGCCGCCTACACGGCGAAGTTCCGCGCCCGTCTGGAAGAGCTCGGCAAGGGCGTCGACCAGCTCGCGGCCGACGCCACCGGCCAGCGGCAGATCGAGACTGCCGAGGCGGTCTTCGTCGGCGGCGGCAACACCTTCCGCCTGCTGAAGACGCTGCAGGAGGCCGAGCTCCTCGCCCCGCTCAGGGCGCGCGCTCTCTCCGGCATGCCTTATCTCGGCGCGTCGGCGGGGATCAACCTCGCCGGACCGACGATCCGCACCACCAACGACATGCCGATCGTCGAGCCGCGCGGCTTCGACGCACTGGGGCTGGTGCCGTTCCAGATCAACCCGCACTACCTCGATCCGGAGCCCGATTCGACGCACATGGGCGAGACCCGCGAGGAGCGCATCGCCGAGTTTCACGAGGAGAACGCGACGCCGGTCGTCGGCCTGCGCGAGCGCGCCTGGATCCGCATCGAGG
>JBGARM010000066.1:10845-11144 GCA_044230215.1 Thermoanaerobaculia bacterium
GGGGGCGGCGTGGGCCCATCGGGGCGGCCCCCGGGCCGCGCGCCTCTCCGGGCGCGGCGCCCCGCCCGAAGAGCTGCCGCCCGGTGCGGCGCTCGACGCGCTGCTGGCCTGAGCGACGGCTCGCGTCAGTGCCCGCGCGCCACGGCGCGCGCGGCAATGCGATCGATGAGTCCGGGCGCGACCACCTGCACCCAGCGTCCGAGCCGCCCGCGCAGCGAGAGCAGCGCCATCCGCCGGCGCGCTCTGGCGGCGGCGAGGATGAGACGCGCGCATTCTTCCGCCGTCATGATGCGCTCCTC
>JBGARM010000067.1:0-11111 GCA_044230215.1 Thermoanaerobaculia bacterium
GCGACTCTTCGCGCGCGTGAGCGTAGTCGCCGGCGCCGTCCTGATGGCGGCGCTGCCGGCGTTCGCCGAGGAGCATGCCGAGTCTGCCGGCGGACCGTTCGAAGGCAACTTCGGCGTCGCCCTGTGGACGCTGGTCATCTTCGGCATCGTGGTCTTCGTGCTCGGCAAGTTCGCCTGGGGACCGATCCTCGGCGGGCTGCAGGCGCGGGAGAAGTTCATCCGTGAGTCGCTCGAGTCCGCCAAGCGGGACCGTGAGGCTGCCGAGGCCCGGCTCAAGGAGTACTCCGACAAGCTGGTCACGGCGCGCGCCGAAGCCACCGCGATCGTCGAGGAGGCTCGCCGGGACGCCGAGGCTGTCAAGCGGCGCTTCCAGGAAGAGACGCAGGCCGAGGCGAACAGCACCATCGAGCGGGCCCGGCGCGAGATCAAGATCGCGCAGGAGACCGCCGTCAAGGAGCTCTACGTGCTCACGGCCCGGCTCACCACCGACGTCGCCGGCAAGATCCTCGAGCGCGAGATCAAGCCGGCCGACCACGAGCGCCTGATTCGCGACTCCATTCAGGCGCTCGCCGACGGAAAGAGGAACTGAGATGGCGAGCAGCCAGGCCGAAGAACAAAACCTCGCCCGCGTCTGGAGCGACGCCGTTTTCAACCTCGCCGCGAGTCGCGGCGTCGAGGACGGCATGCTCGAGGAGTGGCGGGGCCTGGTCGAGCTGCTCGACCGCGACAAGGACTTGAAGGCCGTGATGGCGAGCCCCCTCGTCAAGAACGAGGAGAAGCGCCAGTTGATCGAGAGGAGCTTCCGCGGCAAGGCGAGCGACCTGTTCGTGGACACGCTTCAGGTCATGCGCAGCAAGGGCCGTCTCGGGCTGGTGCGCTTCGTCGCGGCCGCTTTTCACGACACCTGGATGGCGGCCAAGAACCAGGTCGAAGTGCGGGTCACCAGCGCCGTGCCGCTCTCGCCGGAGCTGCGCCAGAGCCTGGTCGCCGCGGCGAGCAAGTTCGCCGGTCGCGAGGCCCAGCTGGTCGAGAAAGTCGATCCGGCCCTCCTCGGCGGTCTCGTCGTGCGGGTCGGCGACGACAAGTTCGACGACAGCGTCGCCCGGGAGCTCGAGCTGCTCCTCGGCGCCTTCGCGGCCCGCGGCTCGCGCGAGCTGCCGCGAATCCAGGAATACATCAATAACAGCGAAGAGTCTTCGCGAGGAGTTTGAAGGATGCGATTCAGGGTCGACGAGATCTCTTCGGTCATCGGTGAAGAGATTGAGCAGTATAGGCAGAGTGTCGATCTCACCGAGACCGGCAAGGTCCTCGAGGTAGGTGACGGCATCGCCCAGGTCTACGGGCTTTCGAACGCCATGTCGGGCGAGCTGATCGCCTTCTCGAACGGCTCCATGGGCCAGGTCTTCAACCTCGAAGAGAGCTCGGTCGGCATCGTCATCCTCGGCGAGTACCTCGGAATCAAGGAGGGCGACGAGGTCCGCCGCACCGGCGAGCTCGTCTCCGTGCCCTGCGGCGAGGCGATGATCGGCCGCATCGTCGACCCGCTCGGCCGTCCGCTCGACGGCCTCGGCGTCATCGAGACCCCGCATCGCCGCCCGCTCGAGTTCAAGGCTCCCGGCATCGCCCAGCGCCAGCCGGTCACCGAGCCGCTGCAGACCGGTCTCAAGGCGATCGACTCGATGATTCCGATCGGCCGCGGCCAGCGCGAGCTCATCATCGGCGACCGCAAGACCGGCAAGACCGCGATCGCGATCGACACCATCCTCAACCAGAAGGGCACCGGCGTGATCTGCGTTTACGTCGCAGTCGGCCAGAAGGAGTCGACGGTCGTCGGCCTGGTCGAGAAGCTGCGCGAGCATGGCGCCATGGACTACACGATCGTCGTTTCGGCCTCCTCCGCCGACCCGGCGCCGCTGCAGTACATCGCCCCCTACGCCGGCGCGGCGATGGCCGAGTACTTCATGTACCAGCAGGGGAAGGCCACCCTCTGCGTCTACGACGACCTGTCGAAGCAGGCGGCTTCGTACCGGCAGCTCTCGCTCCTGCTGCGCCGTCCGCCCGGCCGCGAGGCCTATCCCGGCGACGTCTTCTATCTCCATTCCCGGCTCCTCGAACGCTCGGTGAAACTGCGCGACGAGTACGGCGTGGTGGCGAAGGATGCGCCGGCGGACCTGACCGATCGCACGAAGGTGATCAAGCACCCGCAGGGGCTCGCCGCCCCGGTCGAAGTGCGGCCCGACGACGAGATCGGCCTCTACCACCGTCCGCACGGCAAGCACACCGCCGAGGCTTTCCTCGCGACGCTGCCGGACAAGGACAAGTACCGGGTGCACCGCTTCCCCGACTCGGGCGGCTCGATGACCGCGCTGCCGATCATCGAGACTCTCGAAGGCGAGGTCTCGGCCTACATCCCGACCAACGTGATCTCGATCACCGACGGCCAGATCTACCTCGAGCCCGATCTGTTCTTCGCCGGCGTCCGTCCGGCGGTGAACGTCGGTATCTCGGTGTCGCGCGTCGGCGGCAACGCCCAGCGCAAAGCGATGAAGAAGTTCGCCGGCTCCCTGCGGCTCGACCTCGCGTCCTTCCGCGCCCTCGAGGCGTTCTCGCAGTTGGGCACCGACCTCGACACCGCCACCCAGAAGCAGCTCGACCGCGGTAAGCGCATGGTCGAGCTCCTGAAGCAGCCGCAGTTCCGCCCCCTGCCGACCTTCGAGCAGGTGATCTCGATCTTCGCCGGAACGCAGGGCGTGCTCGACGAGATTCCCGTCGCCGGCGTCCTCGCTTTCGAGACGGCGATGCTCGCCCACGTGCGCCACGAGTTCCCGGAGATTCTCCAGGAGATGGAGAGGACCGGCGACCTGCCGGAGGCGCTCGCGAAGAAGCTGCTCGAGGTGCTCAACAACTTCCGGGCGCAGTACGTGGCGACGGCCGCCAAGAGGCCGGCCTAGGGTCATGGCGAACCGCCGCGTCCTCGTCAAGCGACGCAAGTCGATCCGCAACATCCGCAAGATCACGCGGACGATGGAGCTGATCGCCACCGCGCGCTTCCAGGCAGCCTTCAACCGCGCCGTGGCTTCGCGCCCCTACACGGAGAAGCTCGCCGAGTTGGTGGCCGACCTGGCCCGCGCCGGTGACGGTCTCGACCATCCGTTGCTCAAGACCCGCAATCCTGCCGCCCCGGCGGCGGTGCTGGTGGTGACTTCCAGCCGCGGTCTCTGCGGCGGCTACAACTCGAGCATCCTCCGCACCGCGCTCGGATTCCTCGAGGAGCGCCGGCAGGGCGGAGAGCCTTCCGAGGTTTCGGTCTTCGGCAAGAAGGGCCTCGCCTACTTCAAGTTCATCAAGATGGCCTTCGCCCCGCCGGAGTCCGAAGTCAGCGATCCGCCGCGCTTCGAGCAGGTCGAGCCCCTGGCCAACACGCTCATCCGGCGGTTCCTGGACGGCGAGATCTCCGCCGTCTACGTCACCTACATGCGCTTCTACTCGGCGAGCAAGCAGCGGCCCGAGACGATCCAGCTCCTGCCGCTCGCTCCGGCCGCAGGGCCCGAGGGGGCCAAGGCGAAGGCGGTCGACTACGAGTTCCGCCCGGAGCCCGGGGCGCTGCTCGACGACCTGCTGCCGGCGGTGGCGCGAATCCGGCTCTTCCAGGCCTTCCTCGACGCCGCGGTCTCCGAGCAGATCGCCCGGATGGTCGCGATGAAGGCGGCGACCGAGGCCTCCGAGGAGATGATCAAGACCCTGAGCCGCCAGTACAACCGGGCGCGCCAGACGCAAATCACCATGGAACTGCTCGACATCGTCGGCGGCGCGAACGCGCTCGCCTGACGGCGTCCGGAACGAAACTCGAGAAATCGCAACGATTCGCAGCGAAAGGTTGAACGACATGTCCAGCCCCAACGTCGGACGCATCACCCAGGTCATCGGCTCGACTCTCGACGCGCAGTTCAGCGAAGACAGCATGCCGGCGCTGTACAACGCGCTCTCCGTCCAGGTCGAGCGCACCGTGCTCGGCGAGAAGATGCGCGAGACGCTCTGGTGCGAGGTCGCCCAGCATCTGGGCGGCGGCCAGGTGCGCGCGGTCTCTCTCGGATCCACCGACGGCCTGCAGCGCGGCCAGGAGATCACCGACAGCGGCTCGGCAGTGACCGTCCCGGTCGGCCTCGAGACGCTCGGCCGGGTGTTCAACCTGGTCGGCGAGCCGATCGACGACCGCGGTCCGGTGACCACCACGGCCCGCCGCGCCATTCACCAGCTGCCCCCCGAGATGTCCGACCTGTCCTCGAAGACCGAGATCTTCGAGACCGGCATCAAGGTCATGGACCTGCTCTGCCCGCTGGTGCGCGGCGGCAAGGCCGGCCTGTTCGGCGGCGCCGGCGTCGGCAAGACGGTCATCATTCAGGAGCTCATCGCCCGCCTCGCCCGCTTCCACTCCGGCTACAGCTGCTTCGCCGGCGTCGGCGAGCGCACCCGCGAGGGCAACGACCTCTGGCTCGAAATGCAGGAGGCCAAGATCGGCGACACCGGCAAGTCGGTCATCGACCAGACCGTCATGGTCTTCGGCCAGATGAACGAGCCGCCGGGCGCGCGTCTGCGCGTCGCCCTCTCGGCGCTCACCATGGCCGAGTACTTCCGCGACCAGACCGGCGCCGACACGCTGCTGTTCATCGACAACATCTTCCGCTTCACCCAGGCCGGCTCCGAGGTCTCGGCGCTCCTCGGCCGCATGCCCTCGGCGGTCGGCTACCAGCCGACGCTCGCCACCGAAATGGGTGAGCTGCAGGAGCGCATCACCTCGACCAAGCGCGGCGCGGTGACCTCGATTCAGGCGATCTACGTGCCGGCCGACGACTACACCGACCCGGCGCCCGCCAACGCTTTCACCCATCTCGACTCGACGGTGAACCTCGAGCGCTCGATCGCCGAAAAGGGCATCTACCCCGCGGTCGATCCGCTCGCCTCGTCGTCGCGCATCGTCACCGCCGAGATCCTCGGCGAGCGCCACTACCAGGTGTCGCGCCGCGTGCAGCAGATCCTGCAGCGCTACAAGGACCTGCAGGACATCATCGCGATTCTCGGCATCGACGAGCTCTCCGAGGACGACAAGGTCATCGTCCGCCGGGCGCGCAAGATCGAGCGCTTCTTCTCGCAGCCGTTCTTCGTCGCCGAGCAGTTCACCGGCTTCGCCGGCATCTACGTCAAGCGTGAGGACACCATTCGCTCCTTCGAGGAGCTCTGCGACGGCAAGTGGGATCACCTGCCGGAGCAGGCGTTCATGTATGTCGGCACCGTCGAGGAAGCGGCGGCGAAGGCCGAGAAGATGGCGGCGGCCTGACCATGGCTTTCCACCTTTCGGTGGTCACGCCCGAGCGCGAAGTGCTCTCGCTGGAGGCGAAGTTCGTCTCCTTCCCGGCCTACGACGGCGAGATGGGCATCCTCACGCAGCGCGCGCCGCTCCTCGCCAAGCTCGGCGCGGGCCTGCTGCGGGTCGACGAGGCCGGAGGCGGCAAGCGCCGGCTGTTCATCGCCGGCGGCTTCGCCCAGATGGTCGACGACAAGCTGACCCTCCTCACCGAGGAGGCACTCGAGCCCGAGAAGGTCACCGCCGAGCTCGCGAAGAGCGCCTTAGCCGCGGCCGGCAGGCTCCCCAACCGCTCCGAGGCCGAGCACCAGCGCCGCGACCAGGCCACCGCCCGCGCGCGCGCCATGGCCCACCTCGCCCGGGCCTGAGGATCCTCCCTCCGCCACTCCCGCAACGGCCGCGCACGGACCCTCACCCGCATGGGCTACCATGGCGAGTGAGGGTCGCACATGGCGGACGACAGCGACACGGTTGGTGGTGGGCAACCGGTCCGGCGACACCACCGCCGGGCTCTCTACCTGCTCCTCGCCTCGCTGCCGGCTGCAGGCGAGCTTCGCGCCGCAAGTGCCCCCCGGCTGGCAGCGGACCTCTCCACGTCCACAGAGGGGCGTGACGCTTCGCCGACGGAAATCCACCGCATCGGCGATCGTGTCGTCTTCCTGGCCTCCGATCCCCTGCACGGCTCCGAGCTGCGGGGTTCGACGCTCGACGGCGGTCACGTCGACCTCCTGATCGACGCGACGCCGGGCACCGGAGACTCCTCCGCCCTCTTTCTCTCCGAGTTCGAGGGTTCACTCGCTTTTCTGGTTGGCCCCCAGTACTCCCGCTCGCTGCTGTTGACCGACGGCACGTCCACCGGCACCCGACGGGTCACTTCCGGGAGCGGGTCCGCCCTCATGGAGTTGGACGAATCCGGAAGCGCTCCGGTGGTTGCCGGGGACCGTCTCTTCTTCTCCGGCCTCTCCGGAACAAGCCGCGCACGCGGGGTCTGGGCAGTCTCGATCAGCGGGCGGGCGGAGCTCCTGCGCAGTGCGCCCACCGACGGCAGCTTCTATCCCGAATTCGGCGGCCTTGCCGCCGTAGGCACCGTCGCCTTCTTTCAGGAGATCGCCCAGAACGGCGAGTTCTCGGTCTGGGTCTCCGATGGAACAGCGGCCGGAACGCGCCCGGTGGTGGGCGGCCTGTTCTGCTCCCAACCCCACGGCGCAGGGACGCGGGACCGCTACTTCTTCTCCGCCCAGAACGCGACGCAGAGCACCCTCTATGTGTCGGATGGCTCCGCCGCCGGCACTCTCCCCCTGGCCTCGTGGGAGCTGTTCCAGTTCTCGGGCGGTCCAGGGACGCTGGTGGCGGGATCGTCGCGGATCTACTTCGACGTTCCCGTCGAGGGCGGTGCGCCCCGGCCTTGGGTCTCGGACGGGACCGCCGAGGGAACCTTCGCGCTGGCCACTGCGTCAGCGTCTCTTGCGGTCTTTTTCGACCGCGACGAAGAGGCCTGGCTGGGGGAGCTGTTCTTCTTCCAGAACCACACGCCGAGTGGGTTCGACTACTGGGTCCACGACGGCTCGTCGGCGCCCCCCTGGCGGCTGACGACGGCATCGCCGCAGCCGGCCCCGATCCGCGGGCCCCTCACCGTGCTGAACGACGCGGTGCTCGGCTTCGTTGCCGAAGAGACGCCGTACGGAGAGCAGTTCGAGATCTGGCGTTCCGATGGCCGCCCGGAGGGCGCCACCCAGCTGAGCCACTTCTATCCCGGGCTCGAAGTCCTGTTCACCCCCGTGTCCGGCGCCCGGGCGGGCGAGTTCGTCCTCTTCGACCTCGGGACGGGCTGCAGCATGTTTGCGTGCTCTTGGCTCGTCGCCGCATCGGATGGAACGCCCCAGGGCACGGCGGTTCTCCACCACAGCGGCGGCGGCTCCGTTTACGTCTGGGCAGGACACGAGGGCACCGCCGCCAGGGTACCCGCCGGCTTTCTCGTGGCCGCCTGGGACGCCGTTGGAGGCTCCGAGCTCTGGCACCTGGGCGAGGATGACGGCGCGCTGCGCCGGGTGACGAACCTCGAGCCCGAAATCGGCTCCTCTTCCCCGACCGGCTTGCTGACGGATGACGAACGCCTGGCCTTCGTGACCCGAGCCGTCCCTTCCACGCCGACGAGCTGGCTCGTAGCGGCCCCCGGCCAGGCCCCGGCCCCCTTGCCGCTGGATGGCGGCGACGCCTCCGTCCGGCCGCTGGCATTCGTCCGCGGCTCTCTTCTCGGCGTCGGGGCCGCCTCGTGCGGTCAGTCCTGCGTCGTCAGCCTCGATCCGCTCTCGGGCGAGTGGCTCGATCTGGGGATCCCGATCGAGGAGGCCACTGGCGAGTTGGGTCTGATCGTCGCCGCCAGTCGCGAGCTCGCCTATCTCCTCGTGTCGAGTCCGACCTACGAGCCGCAGCTGTGGACGACCGACGGCACGCCGACTGGAACCGTTCGGCTTCCGGTCGCCGCACTGGACCGCTATCTCCAGCTGCGAGCGGCGACGGCGAGCCACTTGTATCTTGCCGACTGCTGCAATCCGGAGCTGCTCTACTCGGTCGATCTCGGCGATCTCTCCCTGCGCACACTTCACCTTCCGGCTCTTCCCTACCTCTTTGGATTCGCCACCGAGCACGCTGCCACCGGCCAACACTTCTATTTCTCCACCCGCGAGGCCGGATCGCTCGAGTTTCTGTGGGTCTCGCGGGGAACCGACGCCAGCACGGTGCCGATCTGGAGGTCGCAGCCCGATGAACGCGTTCTCGACCTCTTTCCCTGGGGCGAGACGCTCTTCTTCCTGACCGCCTCGGACCAGGCGAGGCTGTGGCGCACGGACGGCACCGCCGCGGGCACCGTCCCGGTAGCAGAGCTCGGCGCGCTGGAGGTCGACCCGGACGACCTGGAGGACCGTTCTCATCTCGTGTTCGCGGATCGACTCTTCTTCGTCGCCGAGACGGAGGCAACCGGCAGCGAGCTCTGGTCCACGAACGGTACCCGGGAAGGAACGGTACTCTTCGATCTCCTTCCCGGGCCTGCAGGGAGCAAACCGCGCTGGCTGGCGCAGGCGGGAGGAATCCTCTTCCTGACCGCCGAGGACCCCCACTCCGGCAGAGAGATCTGGGCGAGCAACGGAACGGTCGATGGGAGTCGGCGCGCCGGAGATCTCGGGTTCGGGCCGCAGGGTTCGCAACCCGAAAACCTCATCGGCGCGGGCTCTACCCTCTACTTCGCGGCCGACGACGGCGTTCACGGGCGTGAGCTCTGGGCGATCGACGCCGCGGCGCCGAATCCGCCGTGCGTCGCCGCTGCCGATCACCTTTGCCTGCTGGCGGGCCGATTCGAAGTCGAAGCGTACTGGCGCGATTTTTCCGGAGCGTCGGCAGCAGCGTCGGCCCGCGCGCTCGCCGATCCGTCCGGGATCCTCTCGTTCTTCGATGAGGGTAGCGTCGAGATCGCGGTGAAGATGGTCGACGCCTGCAGCCTCGACGGCTTCGGGAATTTCTGGTTCTACGCCGCAGGCCTGACGAACCTCGCGGTCACCCTCTCGGTCGCGGATACCTCGACGTTCGAGCGCCGGGTCTTCTCCAACGAACTGGGGCATCCGTTCCCGCCGATCGCCGACACCATGCACCTTGCCGCCTGTCTCCCCGAAGGTGCTCGCCCAGCCTCGGCCTCCCCGCCTCCGGAGTACCCAGGGGTCGCCCGGGCGGATCGCGAACACGCTCTTCGCGGGGCCAGCCTCGCCCTGCACGAGGGACGTTTCGAGGCTTGGGTCGAGTGGTCGCCTTCGGCGGGAGCCGCGGCAAGAGCGATCCCGGTCGCCCTCTCCGAGGAGTCGGGCTACTTCTGGTTCTTCGACGGCGTCTATCCGGAGATCGTCGTACGGGTGATCGACGGCTGCGGCGAGAACGGACACTTCTGGCTCTTCGCCGGCGGGCTGACCGACCTGGCGACGCGGCTGGTCGTTCACGACACGTGGCATCCGGAGGCTCTGTTCGAGCACGTCCAGGCCGCAGGAGCTCTGTTCGATCCCATACTCGACATCGCGGCGTTTGCGACCTGCCCGTGAGCCCCTTGCAGGACGGCCTGAGCGGCTTCCGGCCGGTCGCCGCTGGTAGGCTCGTTCTTTGAGCGACCTGCGAGAAGACGCGCCCTCGGAGTACGACGAGCTCTTCGCCGCTCCAGACGAAGAGGAGCAGCGCACGACCGACACGGTCCGCCGGGCGTTTCGCGACGCCGCCAGTCCCTACCTTTCGAATCCTCTGCCGTGGTTTGCCTGGGCCCTCATCTTGCCGGCGGCAGCGCTGCTGACACCGCAGGCTCTCGAGATCGGCCGCGAGCCCGGCGTGACCATCCTCTGGTCGCTCGCCATCCTCGTCGGCGGCGCGATCGAGGGCTTCGCCATTCTGCGCCAGCAGCGCCACCGCCGCCGTTCGAGCCTCGGCGCCTGGGCGATGCGCGCGCAGGGAAATCTCTCGCTCGTCGCCGTCGCGCTCTCCGGGCTGCTGGTATGGATCGACGGCGCGAAGTTCCTGCCGGCGCTCTGGCTGCTGCTCCTCGGCCACAACCTGTTTTCGCTCGGCGGCCTGGCGTTCCCGCCGATGCGCCTCGCGGGGCTGCTCTATCAGGCCGGGGGCCTCGCCGCCCTCGTTCCCGGCTCGCGACCGCTGTGGGCGATGGCCGCGGCGACCGCGCTCGGCAACTTCTGGATCGGCTGGGGAATCGTTCGCGATAGAGCGGCGCGTCGAACAGCGCGTCAGGCGGCAGAGGAGCCGGAGAACGGCGTCTCGTAGGTGCTCGAGCCACTCAGCCGGTCGGCGAGTGAGCGCCCCGTGAGGGCGAGCAGGCCGGGCAGACCGAGCAGCGCCCAGGTCAACCAGTGCCCGAGCCAGCGCAGCGCGGTCTGGCCGAAGGAAAGCGGTTCCGTTTCCTCGCTGCGCGCGACGAGGCCCGACCAGGCCATCCCCGGCGTCTGGCCCCAGAAGGCGAGGGAGACGACGCAGTAGAGGAACGAGAAGGAGAGCAGAAAGACGATCAAGGCCGGGATCGAGTCGACGCCGAGATGGGCTCCCAGGAGCGTCGCCCCCACCGCGGCTACGGCGCCGGCGGCCAGCAGGATCGCCAGATCGCCGCAGGCCGCCCGCAGGCGCAGGGGAATCGCGGCGGTGGGCTTCGCCGAACGGGCCGCCGCGTCGGACGCCGCATCCTCGGGCTCGCTCGCGCGCGGAACCGGCACCGGGCCCCTTGCGGCTGCGACGGGAATCGCGGCATAGGAGGGGCCGGGCGACGCGACGCTCTCCGGCCGCGCGGCTTCGAGTTCGGCCTCGCCGAAGAGCGGCAGTGACTCCGGCCGGGCGCTGCGTCGCGCGCTGCGCCGGGCCGGCGCCTCGCCGCGCGGACCGTCGGCAGCCGGAGGCGCCGCCGGCGGTGGGCCGGAGAGCGGCAAGTCGAAGAGAAACGGCTCCTCGGGTTCGCGGCTCATCGCGCTGGGATGTTGCGGACGAAGATCTCGAACAGCAGGTCTTCGTTGCGTTGGCTGTAGACGCTCGAGAACGCCTTGAGGCGCTTGATGGGCGCATCCTCGGGATCGAGCGCCAGGGCTTCACGAAACTTGTCCGCTGCCGCTGCCGGGTCGCCGCGCTGCAGGTCGAGGACCCCGAGGTTGTAGTAGGCGTCGATGATCAGCTGCCGCACATCCCGGTTGCCCGGTTCGGCTTCGCGACGGCGCCAGAGCTT
>JBGARM010000068.1:0-10946 GCA_044230215.1 Thermoanaerobaculia bacterium
GGCTACAGCATGGTGCACGACTTCCCGAGCCAGAGCGAGCTGCGCCTCGAGGCGCCGGGAACCTATACCAGCGGCAACCCGGTCTTCACCGCCGCCCGGGTGCAGCCGGCGACCGAGAAGAGCTCCGCCTTCCCGACCAGCAGCGCCTGGGGATACGTCGTGGCCGGCCGGCTCGAATACAACAACGCCTTCGGGCCGGTGAACTTCGTACCGCGATTCTCCTGGTCGCAGGACGTCAGCGGCATCTCCCCGGGTCCCGGCGGGAGCTTCCTCGAGGGACGCGAAGCGCTGACCGTGGGCCTCGGGTTCAACTACCAGATCAACTGGGAATGGGATCTCTCCTACACCTCGTTCTTCGGTGCCGGTCGCTACAATCTGATCAATGACCGCGACTTCCTCGCGGCCAATATCAAGTACTCGTTCTAAGGCGGAGGCGTCATGCGAAGCCACACATCGAAAGTCTTTCTTGGCATTGTCGGCACCATCGGTGCCGTCGGCGCCCTGACCGCCGCCATGCTGCTCGCGGCAACGCCGCCGCAGGATATCGCCCGCCTCGGCGCCGACCTGACGCCGCTGGGCGGCGAGAAGGCCGGTAACGCCGACGGCTCCATCCCCGCGTGGGACGGCGGATTGACTCAGCCGCCCGCCGGCTACGTCGCCGGCAAGCACTACGTCGATCCGTTCGCCGGCGAGAAGCCGCTGATGACGATCACTGCCGCGAACATGGCGCAGTACTCGGCCAAGCTCTCGGCGGGGCATCAGGCGATGCTCAAGGCCTATCCGACCTTCAAGATGAACGTCTACCCGAGTCACCGCACTGCGGCGGTGCCGCAGCGCATCTACGACGCCACCAAGAAGACCGCGGCGACGGCGACTCTGGCCGAGGGCGGCAACGGAGTCGACAATGCGATCGGCGGCATCCCGTTCCCGCTGCCCAAGAGCGGCGTCGAAGTCATCTGGAACCACATGCTGCGTTTCCGCGGCGAGATCGCCGGCCGATGGGTCGCGCAGGCGGCGCCGACCCGCGGCGGACAGTACACCCTGGTGAAGTTCGAAGAAGAGACGATGTTCCTCTATCACCTGCCGAACATGGCGGCCGATGCGCTGCGCAATCGCATCCTGCTGTTCAAGCAGGCGGTCACCGAACCGGCGCGGCTTGCCGGCGGCATCCTCCTGGTTCACGAGACCATGAACCAGGTCAAGCAGCCGCGCGACGCCTGGCTCTACAATCCCGGCCAGCGTCGCGTGCGCCGCGCGCCGCAGGTGGCGTACGACAACCCCGGCACCGCTTCGGACAACATGCGCACCAGCGATCAGCTCGACATGTTCAACGGCGCGCCGGACAAGTACGACTGGAAGCTCGTCGGCAAGCAGGAGATCTACGTTCCCTACAACAGCTACCGGTTGCAGGATCCGAAGGTCAAGTACAAGGACATCCTGACGCCGTTGCACATGAACCCCGACTATCTGCGCTACGAGCTGCACCGGGTCTGGGTCGTGGATGCCACCCTGAAGCCCTCCGAGCGCCACATCTACAAGCGCCGCACCTTCTACGTCGACGAGGACAGCTGGCAGATTCTCCTGGTCGACAACTACGACAACCGCGATCAGCTCTGGCGCGTCTCCGAAGGGCACGCGATGAACTTCTACGACGTGCCGACGGTGTGGACCGCCGCCGAGTCGCATACCGACCTGCAAGCGGGTCGCTACCTGGTGATGGGCCTCTACAACGAGAGCACGCCGCACGACTTCCATCTGAAGCGCTCCGAAGCCGACTTCACTCCCGACGCGCTGCGTCGCGAGGGGGTGCGGTGAGTTTCGCCCGGCGCCCCCTCCCTCGGCGCCGGCTCGCCGGAGTGGTCCCGTGGACCGCTCCGGCGATTTTCGTTCTGGCCGCGCTCTTTCCTCCGGGTGGCTCCGCCGGAGTCGCCCAGGACACGCCGCCGGCCGTCGTCGCCGCGGCCGAGCCCGCGATTCCCGCCCGGTTGGCCCCGAAATCGCTGCTGCTCGACGCGGTCGAGCGCGGCCCGCTCTGGGTGGCGGTCGGGGAGCGCGGCCACATCCTGACGTCGAGAGACCGCGGCGCGACGTGGGTGCAGTCGGCGGTGCCGACTCGGGTCCTGCTCACTGCTGTCTGGATGCACGACGAACGGGTCGGCTGGGCGGTGGGACACGACGAAACGATTCTGCGCACCCGCGACGGCGGCGCGACCTGGGAATCGGTCTACTCGGCGCCCGAGGCGGAGCGCCCGCTCCTCGACGTCTGGTTCCGGGACGCTGAAAACGGCTTCGCGATCGGCGCCTACGGCGCCTTCCTGGTGACCGCCGACGGCGGCACAACCTGGACCGAGCGCCCGATCTCCGACGACGATCTCCACCTCAACGCGATCTCCGCCGCCGCCGACGGCACGCTTTACATCGCGGCCGAGGCGGGACATCTCTACCGCTCCGACGATCGCGGTGCGACCTGGCAAGCCCTCGAGGCGCCCTATGACGGCTCGTTCTTCGGCACGCTGCCGCTGTCCGACGGCGCCGTGCTGGCGTTCGGGCTGCGCGGCGAGCTCTTCCGCAGCGCCGACCGCGGAGGGAGCTGGGTCAAGATCGCCGCCAACACCGAATCCACCCTGATGGCCGGCCTCGAGCTCGCCGGTGGCCGGGTGGTGGTGGCGGGCCTCGCCGGCGCGCTGCTCACCAGCGACGACCTCGGCAAGAGCTTCCGCTCCACGCCGCAAGACGATCGCAAGGGCAATGTCGCCCTGCTCGGCACCATGGACCACCTCGTGCTGTTCGGCGAAGGCGGCGCGCGTCTCCTGGAGACCTCGAAATGAGCACCGACCCCCACGATCGCCCGGTCTCCGACGGCGGAGCCCCGCCGGACGCGCGCTGGGTCCTCGGACTCGATCGGCTGATCTTCGGCAACCGGCGAGCGGTGCTCGCGATCTTCCTGCTGGCGACCGCGTTCATGGTCTGGTCGGCGTCGCGTCTGCGGATCGACGCCGGTTTCACCAAGCTGCTGCCGGCGAAGCATCCGTACATGCAGACCTACCTCGAGCACGCGCAGGAGTTCGGCGGCGCCAACCGGGTGCTGGTGGCGGTGATGGCGAAGAACGGCGACATGTTCACGCCGGAGTTCTTCGACGCGCTCAAGGAGGCGACCGACGAGATCTTCTTCCTTCCCGGCGTCGATCGAGGCCGCGTGCAGTCGCTCTTCACCCCGAACGTGCGCTACACCGAGGTGGTCGAGGACGGCATCGCCGCCGGCAACGTCATCCCGGACGACTTCTCGAACACGCCTGAGGGGCTCGAGGTGGTGCGGCGCAACATTTTGAAGGCGGGCATCGTCGGCCGCCTGGTCGCCAACGACTTCAGCGGCGCGATCATCAGCGCCGAGCTGCTCGAGGTCGACCCGACGACCGGCGCGAAACTCGACGTGCTCAAGGTTTCCGAGCTCCTCGAGGAGAAGGTCCGGCGCCGCTTCGACGCCGAATTCGTCCCCGGCTCGCCGGTAACGATTCACATCCTCGGCTTCACCAAAGTGATCGGCGACATCGCCGACGGCGCCCGCCGGGTGATGATGTTCTTCGTCGTCGCCTTCCTGCTGATCACGATTCTGGTGGCAATTTACTCGCAGCTCGTGCGCCTCGCACTCGTCGTCGTCCTCTGCTCGCTGGTGGCGGTGATCTGGCAGCTGGGTATCATCCCGCTGCTCGGCTACGGCATGGATCCGATGTCGATCCTGGTGCCGTTCCTGGTCTTCGCGATCGCCGTGAGCCATGCGGTGCAGATGGTCAGCGCGGCGCGTTCCGAGGTCTTCACCGGCCACGATCCGCTGGCGGCGTCGAGGATCGCCTTCCGGCGGCTGATTACGCCGGGCACCACGGCGCTGGCCACCGACGTCATCGGATTCCTCACTCTTCTCGTCATTCAGATCCGGGTCATCCAGGAGATCGCCATCGCCGCCAGTCTCGGCGTGGCGATGATCCTGTTGACCAACCTGGTTCTGCTTCCGGTGGTGCTCTCCTACGTGCGCTATCCGGCCAACTATCACGACCGACTGGAGCGCCGGGTGCACCATATGGCGCCGGTCTGGCGCTTCCTGGCCAAGTCCGCGGCGCCACGCCCGGCAGCGGTGATCGTCGTCTGCGCCGCGGTGCTCTTCGGTTTCGGTTGGTGGAAGGGCAACGACGTGGCGATCGGCGACCTCCACCGCGGAGTTCCCGAGTTGCGCTCCGACTCGCGCTACAACCGCGACACGGCGATGGTGACCTCGAAGTTCTCGATCGGCGTCGACATTCTGACCGTCATCGCCGAGACCAAGCCCGAAGGCTGCGTCGACTACGACGTCATGACGGCAATCGACGAGTTCTCCTGGCAGATGGCCAACGTCGAGGGCGTCCAGTCGACGATCGATCTCGCCGGCATCGCCAAGATGCTGAACGCCGGCTGGAACGAGGGCAGCCCGAAGTGGCGCGTCCTGGCGCGTAATCCCTCGGTGCTCACGCAGTCGGTGACCTATATCCCGACCTCGAGCGGTCTGCTCAACTCGGACTGCAGCGTGATTCCGATCATGGTCTTCAGTGCAGATCACAAGGCCGAAACCCTGGCGCGCATCGTCGCCGAAGCGAAGCGCCTCGAGGCGGCCCCCGGGCACCCGGACGTCAAGTTCCGGCTCGCCACGGGCAACGCCGGGGTCATGGCGGCGACCAACGAGGCGGTCGCGGCGGCGCAGTTCCCCATGCTGCTGTGGGTTTTCGGCGCCGTGGCGGCCCTCTGCCTGCTGACCTACCGCTCGGTCGCCGCGACTCTGTGCATTCTGCTGCCCCTCAGTCTCGCCTCGCTCCTCGCCTATGCGCTCATGACCTGGCTCGAAATCGGGCTCAAGGTCGGAACTCTTCCGGTGGTGGCGCTCGGCGTGGGGCTCGGCGTCGACTACGGGATCTACATCTACAGCCGGTTCGCGGCCCTGCGCCGCCCAGGCCGGAGCCTGCGCGAAACCTACGAAGACGCGCTCGCGATCACCGGCAATGGCGTACTGTTCACCGGCATCACCCTGGGCCTCGGGGTCTCGACGTGGATTCTCTCCTCGCTCAAGTTCCAGGCCGACATGGGGATCTTGCTGGTGTTCCTCTTCGTGATGAACATGATCGGCGCGATCGTCCTGCTGCCGGCGCTGGCGCATTTCCTGATAGGGGAGCCGAAACCGGACGCCAAGCCGGCGCCATGAGGCTCTTCGTCGCGGTCGACCTTCCCGAAGCGGCGAAGGAGAGCCTCGACGCCGCGGTCGCCCCGCTGCGCGCGACCCTGCCGCGCGCCCGCTGGGTAGAGCCGAGCCGATTCCACCTGACCCTTGCCTTCCTCGGCGAAACCGACGGCGGGCGCCTTCCCGCGTTGTCGCGGGCATTGCGCGAAAAACTCGAACCAGAGGTCGGTTTTCGCGCTCATTGCAGCGGCTTCGGGAGCTTTCCCAACGCGGGAGCCGTGCGGGTCCTCTGGGTCGGGCTCGAGCCGTCGGTTCGATTCGTGCGCCTGGCGGAATTGGTCCAGGACGGAGTTCGAGCCGCAGGCTGCGTTTCGGACGAGAAGCCGTTTCGGTCCCATGTCACGCTGGCGCGTTGCGATCCGGCCTGGCCCGGCCACGTGCGGACGCAGATCGGTGCGCTCGCCGAGGGCCTGGGAGAGAGGCTGGCCGGGCATTCCTTCGCTTGCGACCGGGTGACGCTCTTCTCGAGCGCGCTGGGGCCGGGTGGACCGACGTACCGGGCCGAGGACACCTTCACGCTGCATTCTCCCTGACCGGCGGGCCGCGCCTCTGCAGTCCCGGCAGGGCTCGCGAGGCTATCGGGCTTGGCGCTAGAATCGCCGCAAGTACAACCGGGAGAACTCATGGCTGACGTGGTGCGCCGCATCGGACTTTCGCTGGGTGCCGATCTCTGCTGGCCGATCTGCTACGAAGAGATCCTGAAGAACCTCAAGCTCGCCCTGCCGATCGGCGGCGACACCGTCCGCTTCGAGGTCGAGCGGGTGTCGATCGAGCCGTTCGACTTGAAGCAGCCGGTCGAGTACGACGTGCTCCTCGACCGCGTCACCCACTGGTACCACACGTCGCGCGAGTGGATCAAGAAAGCGGTCGTGATGAACGACCTGTATGTGCTCAACAACCCCTGGTCGATCCAGGCGAACGAAAAGCACACCTCGTACGCCGCGATGATGCGACTCGGCCTGCCGGTGCCCGAGACGTGGATGCTGCCGCCGAAGGAGTACGAGCCGACGAACGATCTCCAGGTCACGCTCGAACGCTATGCAAGGATGTTCAGCCTCAAGACGGTGGGGGAGAAGGTAGGTTATCCGGCCTTCCTCAAGCCCTACGACGGCGGCGCCTGGGTCGGCGTGTCGAAGGTCGACAACGCCGAGGAGCTCGCCAAGGCCTACGACAGCTCGGGCCGGCGGATCATGCACCTGCAGAAGGCGGTCGCGCCGTTCGACCTTTTCGTGCGCGCGGTCGGCGTGGGACCCCAGGTGCATCTCATGAAGTACGACCCAGGCGCCCCGCTCCACGACCGCTACAAGGTCGCCTTCGATTTCGTCAACGCCGAGGAGTGGCAGCACATGGCGAACATGTGCCTGACGATCAACTCGTTCTTCGGCTGGGACTTCAACAGTTGCGAGGCGCTGCGCCAGGACGGCGTCTTCTACCCGATCGATTTCGCCAACGCCTGCCCCGACTCCCAGGTGACCTCGCTGCATTTCCATTTCCCCTGGCTGGTGAAGGCCAAGCTCAAGTGGTCGCTCTACGTCGCGGCGACGCGGCGCAGGATGCGCAAGAACCTCGATTGGGAGCCGTTCTTCGACATCGCCTCCTCCGGCGCTTCGTTCAAGGAGAAGCTGCCGCTCTACGCGCGGCTCGCCCACCAGCGCTTCGACAGCGACCGCTTCGCCGAGTTCTGCGCCGAGCACCTGCCGCATCTCGACGAGGTCGCCTGGGAGTTCTTCGGCACGGAGGTCGCGAAGGAGGCGGTGCGCAAGAAGGTCGCGGCGCTCTTCCCGGCGCACGAGATCGAGGAGTTCACCGAGCACTTCTGGGGCCTCGTCCAGTTCTGGCGCCGTACCGAGTCGGAGTACATCGGCAAGCCGGCCACGCCGACTCCCGCGTGATCGCCAAGCGTACGGAGGTCTGGCGGTCGAGCTTTCTCGCGCAGGAGGTCACGGTCGCCCGCTGGGGAGAGGATGGCCAGCCGGTGCTGCTGTTTCCGACCGCCGGCGGCGATGCCCTCGAGATCGAGCGCTTCCGGATGATCGACGCGCTCGCCCCGCTGCTGCGGGCGGGCCGGATTCAGCTGTTCTCCTGCGACAGCGTGCCCGGCCAGTGCTGGGTCTCCGACGCCTTTCCGGCCAGTCACTGTTCCTGGGTGCAGAACCGCTTCGACGAATTTCTCTACCACGAGCTCGCGCCCTACATGCGCCACCTCGCCGGCGGTGGAAGCGAGATTCTGACCGCTGGCGCCTCGCTCGGCGCCCTGTACGCGCTCGCCGCGGTCTGCCGACACCCGGACGTCTTCAGCCACGCCGTCTGCATGTCCGGCAAGTACGATCTCGAGGAGATGCTCGACGGCGAGCGCATGACGCTCGACTTCTACTACTCCTCGCCGCTCCACTTCCTGCCCGACCTGGAGGATGCGCAGCACCTCGGGCTGTTGCGCCGGCGCTTCATCCACCTGGTGACCGGGCGGGGCGCGTGGGAGCGTCCGCACTATGCGCAGCAGGTCGCCGACGTCCTCGGCGAGCGCGGCGTGCCGCACCGGATCGATGACTGGGGGCCGCGCTGGGATCACGATTGGCCCTCCTGGCGGCGGGTTCTGCCGCGCTACCTCGAGCAGCTCTCGCGGTGAGCGGCCGTCCCGGAGCGGCGTCGGAGCCGGCGGCTCGACGCCCGCAGGCCGCGGTCCGCTGGCCGGTGGCGCTCGACGTGCCGCTCGCCTGGGGCGAGATGGACGCCTTCGGCCACGTCAACAACGCGGTCTACTTCCGCTGGTTCGAGAGCGCCCGGATGAGCTACTTCGAGCGCCTCGGCTGGCCGGAGTTGCAGCTCGCGACCGGCATCGGACCGATCCTGCATTCGACTCAGGCGCGTTTTCGCGCGCCTCTCGTCTGGCCGGATACGGTGACCGTGGCGACGCGGGTGAGCGCGGTCCACGAGGACCGCTTCACCATGCTCTACGAGGTGCGAAGCCGCAGCCTCGGGCGCCTGGCGGCGGAGGGCAGCGGGCTGATCGTGGCGTTCGACTACCGGGGGCTGGGTAAGGCGGCGCTCCCGGAGGTCGTCCGGGAGCGCATTGCCGAAATCGAGGCCGCGGCTCTCGAGGACAGCGGCCGCTCGGCGGAGAGCTGAGGCTCAGGGGAAGGCGAGACTCCAGGCGGAGGTGTCGCTGCTCTCGAAGCCGTCGTTGAAGAGGGCGTTGGTCACGGTGAAGGTGAACGCCGCCGAGGGTACGCCGCTGCAGGCGGCGTTGGCGATAACCCGCCAGAAGTGGGCGACGGGCGCGAGGCCGGTGACGTTCGTCGTCGTCGCGGCGACCGTGCCGCTCTTGACGATCGAGGTGAACCCCGAATCCGTAGCGACCTGGTACGTGTAGTCCGCCGCTCCGGCGGAGGCGTTCCACGACAGGGTGATCGGCGGCTGCAAGCCGGTCGATCCGTTCGCGGGCCCGACCAGCGACGGCGCGTCCGGCCCGGGATCGACGGTCACCGTGACCGTGTCCTGGGCGGAGTCGCAGCGGTTGGTCGCGGTGACCGTGTAGATCGTCGTCACCGCCGGCGAGACGTTGACCTGCGCCGTCGTCGCGCCGCCCGGGTTCCACGAGTAGGTCTGGCCGGCGACCGCGGCCGTGCCGATCTGGACGCTTCCTCCCAGGCAGATGCCCACGTCGTTCCCGGCATTGGCGACCGCCGGCGGCAGCGGCTTGAAGAGCTCGATCGCATGCTGCGCCGTCGCCGGAGCGGCGGCGGCGTCGAACCAGAAGTTGAACATCGTCGCGTAGCGCAGGGCGTTGGCGTTGTTGTTGGCGGCGTAGGTCTCGGTCGACCAGCTGACGGTGCCGTTCGGCGTGTCGACGGCCGAGGTCCAGTCGGTGGTCGAATAGATCTCGTTCGAGTGATGGTCGATGTCCTTGAAGCCGACGTTGGTGATCGCCGTGCCGTCGGGGAAGTCGACCGAGAACACCCGCGCCGCATGGTCGGAGTTCATGTTGCGCACTGCGTACTCGTAGTGCCACACGCCGAGGCCGAGGTCGGTCGCCTTGCGCGCCACTTCGAAGCGCTCGACCGGCGCGGTGCAGAAGTCGGCGGTCGTGAGCACGACGGAGGCATCCTCGACCTGCCAAGCAGCCAGCGCGGTCTTCTCGCGCACCGTGGGATTGGTGGCAGGAGGCGTGACGGAGAAGGAGAGATTGAACGGACTCGCGCCGACGAAGACTCTGCGGTACGAGGCGTTGTTGAAGGCGTTGCCGGCGAAGCCGTCGTCGGCGCCGATGTACTGCCCCTCGAGCCAATAGGAGGCGCCGGAGTTCAGCGCCGGATCGAGGTCGACCTCGGGAACCTGGATGCGCTGGTCGATGACCGAGGGATGGGCGATGTTGGTGTACGGCATCGGAAAATCGCCGGTGGTCGGGTTGACCTCGGAGCGCATGCCCAGCCGGCAGCCCGAGCCGCCGAGGCAGGTGCCTGGATTTCCGCTGCCGCCGTTCAGCCCCGAGTTGTAGGTGTCGGTGCAGCCGACGCCGAGCTGGTCGCCGCCGCCGGGGGGAGTCTGGCAGGTGATGCCGGCGCAGGCGGTGTTGTTCGAGTTGGTGGACAGCCAGCCATGCTTGAGCCAGCTCATACCAATCTGCGAGAAACGTCCGTCCTTCAGGCGGTACATGCCCTGGGCGATGACGGGATGGTCGTTGGCCTGCAGGGTGCCGCCGAGGCAGGTCCCGGCGTCACACCAGGCCACCGGCGCATTGCCGATGTTGCACGACGTCGTGCCGACCGAGTAGGCGCGGATGCCGCCGGAAACCCCCCAGTTCGTGGTGTCGGGCAGGTTGATGACGGTCACGTCGGGGCCGCTCGTCAGATTGTCCGCACCGGCGGGCGACGCCGCCAGCGCCACCATGGTCAGGCCGGCAAGGACGGCGATGAGGGACGGAATGCGGCTGGTGCGGGGTAGCTGTGTTGGCATGTCGTGTTCCTCGGCAGGGCGCAAAGTTGAAGTATTCGACGCACCGACGCCGACCAGGCGGACGTCGTGTGGAATGCAAAGTTGCCGGTAGATGGCCGAAGTGCGACCGCCGAACCCGGTGTGCGCTCCCCCTGGCGGAGGTTCCTCCGGCAAAGTCCGGGGATCCTATGCCAAGGGGCATGACAAGAAGCTGAACGGCCCAGGACCCGTTCTCGCGGGACTTGCTGGCCCGTCCCGACCTCTGCTTCAGGGCTGCGCCGCCGACCAGGCGGTCAGGTTGTGCGACTGGAAGCCGTCGGCGAAGAGCGGCATGAGAAAGGAGACGCTGGCCGGAGAACCCGGCTTGAAGAGCTCGAGGGTGTGCACGGCGCCTGCCGGCGGGGCGTCGGCGTCGAACCAGAAGTTGAACATCGTCGCCCAGCGCAGCGCGTTGGCGTTGGCGTTGGCCGCGAAGGTCTCGGTCGACCAGGAGACGATGCCATTGGGCGAGTCGACGGACGGGGTCCAGTCGGTGGTCGAGTAGGGCTCGCCCGAGTGGTGGTCGATGTCCTTGAAGCCGACGTTGGTGATCGGTGTCACGGCGGGGAAGTCGACGGTGAAGACGCGCGCCGCGCGGTCGGAGTTCATGTTGCGGATCGCGTACTCGTAATGCCAGGTGTCGACGTCGACCTGCGTGACCTTGCGCGCCAGCTCGAAACGCTCGACGACCGCGCCGGGGAGGTCGATGTTGTAG
>JBGARM010000069.1:0-10912 GCA_044230215.1 Thermoanaerobaculia bacterium
AAGGCGAGCGCCGAGGCGCCGCCCAGCCCGTCGACTCCGCCCGAGCCGTCGATCTGCGCCTCGAAGAACGTCAGCGCTCCGGTCGTCAGGTTGCGCGCGAAGACCGCGACGCCGTTGGCAGTCTCTCCCGCGACCACGACGTGGCGGCCGTCCGGCGAGACCGCGACCGCGCGCGCGCCACCGAGGCCGCTCGCGCCGGTGACGGTCGAGTTCCAGGAGAGGGAACCGGTCGTGAGGTTGCGATTGAAGACCACCACCGCGCTGCCGGTGGCTGCCGCGACGTAGACGTGGCGGCCGTCCGGCGCCACGGCGACGCCCTGCGGACCGGTCATGCCGGTCACGCCGGCGACGCCGTTGACTTCGGTTTCGAGCGAGACCAGGACGCCGGTCGACGCCGTGCGGGTGAAGACCTCGAGACCGTTGTCGCTCGCGCCGGTGACGTAGACCTGGCCGCCGTCCGGGCTGACGGCGACCGAAGAGGCGCCCGCGATCGCGCTCGCGGCGGTGCCGTCGGCATAGACCGCGCCGAAGCTGAGCAGGCCGGTCGCGGCGTTGCGGGTGAAGAGGGTGACCGAGTTGTCGGCCGAAGCCGTCGCGTAGACGTGCTTGCCGTCGGGCGTCGCGGCGACGGCGGAGGCGCCGTCGAGGCCGTCCACGCCGCCGGCGCCGTCCACGAGCTGTCCCAGATCGGTGAGCGGCCGGGCCGTCGAGCAGCTCCAACCGACCGTCGAAACGCGCCCGGCGTCGAAGTTGTCCGTCACCGTCGCCGCGGCGATGTCGCTCGGGCCGTGGTTGGCGACCGTGATCGTGTACGGCACCGCCTGCCCGGGGATGAGGCCGGTGAGGTTGTTCGTCTTGAGGATCGACAGATCGGACAGACGGGAGATGGTGTCCGATTCGGTGTCGGTGTCGTTGCCGGCGTTGGTGTCGACGACGCCGGCCGGCGGCGCGACGGTCACGCTCGCGGCGAGCGTCGCCCCCGGCTGGGCCGGGCTCACCCAGCCGCTGAACGTCAGCGTCGCGCTGTCGCTGCCGGCGAGATCCAGGCCGATCCAGTTGGGCGAGATCGACGTCGCGCTGAAGATGCCTTCCGAGGGCGTGAAGACCGCGCCCAGCAGGCTGAGCGCGCCGGTGACGTGCACCCGGTCGAGGCGCGACGGACCGGTCTTCGAGACGACGATCTGGTACGTCGCGGCCTGCCCCGGCGTCACGCTCGTGGCGACGCTCGACAGGGCGACGGTGAGGTCGACCTGCGGCTCGACCGGCGACGAAACCGAGTCGGAGTCGTTGCTCGAGGTCGGGTCGGGGGTCGTGGTGCTCGCCGTGGCGGTGTTGACGACCGGCGAAGTGGCGGTGACCAGATGGTAGTTGTCCGGGACGGCGAAGGTCACCGTGACGTTCTTGACCGCCGAGGGGGCCATCGTCCCCAGGTTGCAGGGGCTCGACACGCAGTCCCCGCTGTAGGTCCGGGTGCCGAAACCGGCCGGAATCGGGTCGTCCAGGGTCACGGCGGCCGCGTTCGAGGGTCCGTTGTTGGTCACTGTGATCGCGTAGGCGACGTTATTTCCGGGGACGATCTTGTTCGGCGCCGGCGCAGTCATGGAGACGGCGAGATCGGCCGACACGGTTACCGTCAGATCTTCGGACTGAAAGTCCACCGTCGTATCGACGGCGCCGTAGAAGTCGAAGCCCGAAGTGAGCGTCCCCGCGGCGGCGTTCGCCGCGACTTGAAAGCGGATGTTGCCGGTGACCGTGGTGTTCTCCTGCATCGCGCCGATCGGACACTCCACCCGGGACGGCAGGGTGAGCGTCACGCAAGTTCCGGGCAGCGTGTCCGACACCAGAACCAGGGGACTCCCGACCAGTGAGAGGCGCAGGACGGCAGCGGTCTCGTCGTCGGAAGTCCCGACGGCGGTATTGCGCAGATCGAAGGTGTAGTCGACGTTGGTGGCCGAACCGGCGACCACCGAAGCAGGGGTGTGGGTAATCGAGTTGATCACCAGCACCGGCGCCGCGGCGAGCGGCTGCGCGCCGCCGAGCGCCGCCCAGAGCGTCGCGCCGAGCAAGAGGGCGAGGGTGCCGCGAGTCCGCAGAACGAAACGGGGAGAGGGGACGTTCATCGCACGGCTCCCTTGCTTGCCGATGCCCTGGGGGAGAACAAAGCCGCGGTCGCCATACCTGGGAAAGGGGGGGCAATCCGTGCAGCAGCCTGCATCGCCTGCGGTCGGAACGGCATTACTTCCCCCGGTTCTCGGCCTGCGTCCTAGCGTCTACATGACGCCAATTGTGAGCTAAGTCACAGAAAGAGTACCACCCATCCGGGTGGGCGCAAGCCTGTCCGAGGCAAAAAGTGCCTACCCTTGCCCCTCCCGCGGCACGGGGCGAGGACCCGCGCGACCTAACCGCCAGCCCGGGGCGCCGTCTAAGCTCCCAGAATGGATCCCCGGGACCTCCACCTCGTTCGCCAGGTTCTCGCCGGCGACACCGACGCCTTCGAGGGGATCGTCGCCGCCCACAGCCGGGCGGTCTACGGACTGGCATTTCGCGTCACCGGCAACGCGGCGGCCGCCGAAGATGCCGTGCAGGAGACTTTCCTGCGCGCCTTCCGCTTCCTTCCGAGCTTCGACCAGCGCGCCGAGCTCGGCACCTGGCTGCACCGCATCGCCGTGAATGCGGCGATCGACCAGGGGCGCCGCAGCCGGCGCGAGCGCGCCGCCCGGATCGACCTGCCGGACGAGGGCGACCTCTCGCTCGCCGAGGTACCGACCGCCGAGGCCGGTCCCGAGCGGCGGACGCTCGACGCCGAGATCCGCCGCCGCACCGCGGCGGCGCTCGCCGACCTCTCGCCGTCGGAGCGCGCCGCCTTCGTCCTGCGCCACTACGAAGGGCGATCCATCGCCGAGATCAGCTCGACTCTCGGCAAACGCGACAACGCCACCAAACAGTCGATCTTCCGCGCAGTGCGCAAGTTGCGCGCCGCGCTCGCGCCGCTTGCCCCCCGGAACCAGGAGTCGCTCCATGAAGAACCGGCCTGACATGCCGTCCGAACCGCAGCGCGAAATCGGCGAGGACAAATTGATCCTGCACTACTACGGCGAGTCCGCCGATCCGGCGGCGATCGCCCGCGCCCTGGCCGCCGACGAGGCGCTCCGGCGCCGCTATGCCGAGCTGACGCGCGACCTCGCCGCCGCCGCCCTCGCCGACCCGGAGCCGCCGGCCGATCTCGAGAGCCGCGTCTGGCGGGAGCTCCGGCCGCGTCTCGCCGCGAAGCGCAGCTGGCGCGAGCGTCTCTTCCCGGCGCTCTCGGGTGCCGCCGGCTGGGGCCCCGGATGGACCCTCGCCGGCGCCGCGCTCGCCCTCGTCGCCGCGCTCGGCCTGGGCTATCTCGCCGGCCGCAGGGAGATCCCGGCGCCGGCGCCCGAGAGCGTCGCCACCGGCCTCTCGGCCGCGGCGCGCGAGCGGCTGCTGCTCGCCTCGGTCGAGAGCCACCTCGCCGGGTCGGAGCGCCTGCTCACCCGGATCACCAACGCCGCGCCGACCGACGCCGCCGCCCTCGCCGAAGAGAGCGCCTGGGCGGAGGCCCTGGTGTCGTCGAACCGCCTCTATCGCCGCGCCGCCCTCCGCTCCGGTCAGCGCCGCATCGTCGCGTTGCTCGACGAGCTCGAGCCGCTGCTCCTCGAGCTCGCGCACAGCGATGGCGCTGCACCGGACGACCTCGCTGCCGCCCAGCGGCGCATCGAGCACACCGATCTGCTGTTCAAACTCCGGGTGACCGGCGAGCGTCTGCAGCGCGACGCCGGCGCCTCCCGCAGCACGAAGCAGAACACCACCCGCACCGTCTCTTGAGGAGCCCGACCATGCGATTCCGACTTTCCCGTTCGCCCTACTTCCGCTGTGCAGTGACCGCGATCGTCGCGGCGCTCGTCCAGGCGCCGGCACCCGCCGTCGCCCTGTCCTACTCCGCCGCGCTCTTCTCCGCCGACGGCGAAGGCAGGAGTCCCGCTTACCGCGACGCCCAGAGCGCCCTCGACCAGGCGCGCTGGGAGGAGGCGGCGCAGCGCTTCGCCGCCGTCGCCGAGCAGAGGAACGCCGACTCCGACGCGGCCCTCTACTGGAAGGCCTACGCCGAGGAGAAGCTGGGTCGCAGGTCCGAGGCTCTGCAAAGCCTGAAGAGCCTCCGCTCGACCTATCCCAAGAGCGTCTGGCTCGATGATGCCGATGCCCTCGAGATCGCGCTCACCGGTAGCGCGCCGCGCGGCAGCGGACCGGCAGACGGGCCGGTGACCGCCGGTCCGCGGAACTCCGGACCGGTGACGGCGGGCCCCGTCGTCGCCGGCGCCGGGAGCTCGGCCGAGGAGGACCTGCAGCTCTATGCCCTCGACGGTCTGATGCAGATGGACTCGGCCCGCGCGCTGCCGATCCTCGAGAAGATCCTCGCCGGCAACCGCTCGTTGCAGGTCAAGCAGCGCGCCCTCTTCGTGCTCTCGCAGAGCGACGAGCCGCGCGCCCGCACCCTCCTCGTCGAGACCGCCAGGAGCGGCAGGCCGGCCGAGCTGCAGATCGAGGCCGTGCGCTCGCTGGGCATTGCCGGCGACCCGGAAGACATTCGCGCGCTCTCCGAGATCTACCGCGGGGCGACCTCGAAGGAGACCCGCGGCGCGATCCTCGAAGCGTTCATGATCGCCGGCGAGGAGGGTCCGATCCTCGCCGCGGCGCGCGCCGAGAGCGATCCGGAGCTGCGCGGCAAGGCGATCGAGCTCCTGGGCGCGCTCGACGCCACGGCGGCGCTCGCCGAGCTCTACAAGAGCGACGGTTCGAAGGCGGTCAAGTCCAAGATCCTCGAGGGGATGATGATCGCCGGCGACAAGCAGCAGCTCCTCGCCGCCGCCCGCAACGAGCCCGATCCAGAGCTCCGCGGCAAGGCGATCGAGCTCCTCGGCGCGGCCGGCGGCGACGCCGAGCTGGTCGAGCTCTACGGCGCGACGCAGGACCGCGAGCTCCGCGGCAGGATCGTCCAGGGCTTGATGATCGCCGGCAACGGCAAGGCGATGATCGGTCTGCTGCGCCAGGAGAAGGACCCCGAGCTCAAGAAGCAGATCGTCCAGCACCTGTCTCTGATGGACAACGACGACGCGATGGCCGAGATCGAGCGCCTGCTGACGGAGAAGCCATGAGCGCGCGGCGGAGAGCCCTGCCCACGGCGCTCGTCGTCGCGCTCGCCCTCGCCGCCGCGCCGGTCGCAGCGCGGCTAGTCGGCGGCCGGGTCGAGCACAAGACAGCCGCCGATCCGGCGAGCGAAGTCGCCCGGCTGGCGAAAGCCCCCGGCACGACCTGGCTCGCCTGGACGGTGACCGCTCGCGGCAAGGAGACCATCTGCGGCTTCGGCCGCGGCTCCGCCGCCTGGGGAATGACGCTCGACGAGGGGACGTCGAGCTGGGGGACGCGCGACGACGCGCCGCCGCTCGCCGTGACGACGGTCGAGGTCTACGCCGCCGTCCGCGCCGGCCGCGTGCGGCAGCTGCAGTTCGCCTCCGAAGGCTGCCCCGTCCAGGCCGGAACGCGCAGCGTCCTCTGGCTCGACGGAGTCACGCCGGCGGCCAGCGTCGAGCTCCTCGCCCGCCTCGCAGCCCAGCGCGGCAACCAGAAGGGCGACGAGAGAGACGACGACGAGATCGCCGAACGCGCTTTAGCCGGGCTCGCCTTCCACGCCGACCCGGCGGCACCGTTGGCGCTGGTGCATCTCGGCCGCGAGGGCGAGAGCGAAGAGCTCCGCGCACAGTCGCTCTTCTGGCTGGCGCAGACCGACGCGCCGCAGGCGGCGCGGTGGATCCGCGAGGCGATCGCGCGCGATCCGGCGAGCGAGGTGCGCGAGCAGGGGGTCTTCGCCCTCTCGCAGCTCGATGACGGCGCGCCGGAGCTCCTCGCCCTGCTGCGCGAGAGCGGCGACCGCGAGGTGAAACGGCAGGCGATCTTCTGGCTCGGGCAGTCCGACGATCCGCGCGCCACCGCCGAGCTCGAGCGCCTGCTGACCCGCTGAGCCCGGCGCCGGGCTACGAGGTCGGACTCGGGAAGAGAAAATCCAGCATCCCCGGCAGGCGCCGCGACCAGGCCGTTTCGTCGTGACGCCCGCCGGCTTCCTCGATCCACGCGAGATCGCTCCCCCGGCGAAAACCCTTCCCTTCCAGCACCCGGCGCAGCTTCCGCAGCCGCCGCATCGCCCCGGAAGGCGACTTCGGCGCCGTCTTGCGCCGGCGATTCCGCCGCCCCTCGAGCGTGCCGATATCGAGATAGATGCGTCCCGGCGCAAGCGGATGGCGTTCGATCCAGCGCGTCAACGCTTCGTCGCCGAAGAAGAGCGACGGGCTCATTCCGCCGACCAGCCCGAAGTGCTCCGGGAACCGGGCATAGGCGAAGAGGCTGATCAACCCACCCATCGACGCCCCGGCGATGGCGGTCGTCTCGCGCCCCCGCGCGACACGGAACTGCTTTTCGATCCACGGCTGCACCGTCGCCAGAATCCACGCCAGGTAGGCCGCCCCCCCGCCGCCGCCGTAGCGCCGATCGCGGAAGGGAGCGTATTCGTGAATGCGCCGCACGCCGGCGTTGGGAATGGCCACCGCGATCACCGGCGCACCGTCGCGGGCGTGGCGATCGAGGGCGCGCTCGGCGTGCCACGAGCGCATGAAGGCGGTCGCCGGATCGAAGAGGTTCTGCCCATCCTGGAGATAGAGGACGGGGTAACGACTGCGGCCTGAGTGATACCCGGCGGGAAGATAGACCTGCACCGCCCGCGGTGGCACCGCGCCCGCGAGGACGGGCGAGAGCAGCAGCTCGCCCTCGCCCTGCGGTTGCCGTCCGACAGTCTCCCAGTAGTCGCGAAAGCGCGCTCGCGCGCCCTCTCGCCGGGTCATTCGACCTTGAGCTCGGAGCCGAACATGCTGTGCGGCACGATGAAGACCGCCATCGTCACGAGTGCGGCGACGACGATCGCCACCCGCGCGCTACGCCCGCCGCGGGTGCGGAGCAGCGCGATCCCCCAGGCGGCGACCGCGACCGCCGTCTTGTTGTCGGTCAGATCGTGGCCGAACGGCCAGCCGGTCCACCAGGCGTCGAAGGCGTACTTCTGCACCGCCGGGCCGAGCAGCAGCCCGCCGACGGCGAGCAGTACGAACGCCACCCATGCCTGGCGGCGCGCCTGGTCGCGCCGCGCCAACGCCGAGAGCGCCGCGGCGTTCGAGAACAGCATGCCGAAGAACATCGCCGCGATATGCGGCGCGAGGACGTAGGCCGGCACCGCGCCCTTGAACCGCGCCACCGCCCCCTGGCGCGGGAGGGCGATCTGCGGCGGCAGCTCGACGCTCTCCAGGCCGTTGGTCAGGTGGACGTAGTACTCGAGCTTGCCCGCCGCCGGCTGCGCCGGCAGGTCGCCGGTGAGCTCGTCGCCGTGGCGCACCAGCTCCTGGCGGCGCAGCGGCTCTTCCGAGGGATAGCGACGCCAAAGTACGTCGCCGGTGACTGCGGCCGAGGCCCGGATGCGCACCGGCAGATCTGCGCCGGTGTTCTGCGACCGCAGGAGACGGTAGGCGATCTCCTCCCCGCCCAGCTTCACCGTGCCGCGCAGGGGATAGGTCGGCCCAGTGCGGCGCTGCCAGGCCGCAGAGCCGACGGTGAGGGCGATGGCAGCCAGCCAGAGGAGGGCGACTCGGGAGCGCTTCATGACCGGCAAGCCTATCGAACCGCAGCCGGGAGGAACGACCCCATGGGGCGGGCCGCCGTCATTCCGCCGGGATCGCCGCGAGCGGCACCGGCCGGTCGCGGTCGCGGTCGACGATGCAGAGAAATCCCAGCGCCTCGCCCTGGTCGGCGCGAAACTGGTGCGCTTCGCCGGGCGCCACGTAGACGCAGTCGGAGGCCGCAATGGCGAATTGCCGCTCACCGAGCTGTACCGTGCCGCGGCCGCGCAGAACGACCACAGCGTGCGGATGCTGGTGGTGCTCGAGGGTCGAATACCCCCCGGCAGCCACCTCGAAGTAGCGGGTCAGAAAAGCGAGCGGCTCTTCGCCTTCGCCTTCGCCGAGGAGCGTCTGCCGGGTGACGTCGCGATAGAGCTCGCCGCCGTCCTTGTAAGGCTTGACCGCCACCGGCCAGCGAAAGTCGCGGGCCGCGAGGACCTTCGAACTTCGGTTCATGGTCGCCCCCTGCGGCGGGTCTCACGCGCCACGATGCCGCTCAACTCCGCCGCCGCCGCGGCGAGGTCCGGCCGGCCCAGAAGACTGCCGCCGACGAGGAAGATCGTATCGACGGAATACGCCGGCAGCCAACGCCCGAGCTTCGCCGCGTCGATCCCGCCGGCCACCATGGCGAAGGCGGGCCGCAGATCGCCGAGCGGCGCGAGGAGACGGCGCTGAATCGCCCGGCAGTCCCGAAGCTTGAACGGAAAGCGGCCGCCGGCGTTGGGATAGATGACCACGTCGCAGCCCGCGATCCGAAACAGCTCACCGAACAGGAGCTCGGGCGCGAACCCCTGACGCGGCGCCACCAGGCTGCCGGCGAACGCCGGGTGGCCGACGAGCGCCACTCCCGACGAGGCGGCGAGGCTGCGAACCGTGTCGAGTCCGAGAAGCAGCGGCGAGACCATCGCCGCGCGGACGCCGGCGTCACGCAGGTCGTCGAGACGTTCCGCCAGGGAGTCGACCGGCCCGGTCAGGTTCGGCACATAGAGGCAGTTCCGGCCGCTCTGCCGGTTGGCGCGCGCAACATGCTCGGCCACGGCCAGCAACCGCTCGCGGAACGGTGCCCGCTGCTGATCGGCGAGCGAGTGATCGTCTTTCACCAGGTCGAGTCCTCCGCGGGCGCAGTCGGCGGCGAGGCGCGCGAGCGCCGGCACGTCGAGGCCGACCGGCTTCAGCGCCCCGCCGAGGAGCGGCCGCCCCTCGACGCCGACGAGCTCGCGCAAGCCCGCGACGCCCCGGGCGGGTCCCGGAAATCGCCCGACGAGCTCCGCCGGCCAGTCGATGCCGACGATGCGGATGCCGCGCTGCAGCGAGATGTTGCCGTACAGCAGATTCAGCAGCTGCGGCAGGTCGGAAACCAGCTCGCGCCAGGGGTAGTCGATCGTGACGCGGGAACGCTGGGCGGAGGTCTCGAAGACCTCGCCGACGACGCCGATGGTTCTCGCTTCGACCTCCGCGGCGGCGACGCCCGCAGGGATCTCGACCGTCTGCTCGCGCGCGATTGCCGACGCCCTGCTGCGCGCCGTCTCGCCCTTTGCCAGGGCAAGCTCGTAGTGCACTCGAAGCGGCATGTTCCTCAGCGAGCCGCCGCTTTCGCCGGCGCCGCCGATGCCACCGCTGGCGCGAGCTTCGCGGCGATGAAATCGTCGATCTGACGCTCGAGCGCCGGCAGCGAGAGCGCACCGTTGGCGAGCACCGCGTCATGAAAGTCGCGCACGTCGAATTTCTCGCCGAGCTTCTCCTCGGCGCGGGCCCTGAGCTCGCGGATCTTCATGAAGCCGAGGTAGTAGCACAGGGCCTGGCCGGGCCACGAGATGTAGCGGTCCACCTCGGTCGTCACCTCGTGCAGCGGCAGGGTGGTGTTGGCGGCGAGGTAATCGATCGCCCGCTCGCGGCTCCAGCCGAGGGCGTGGACCCCGGTGTCGACGACCAGCCGCGCCGCGCGCCAAGCCTCGTAGCCGAGCCGGCCGAAGTCGCGGTACGGATCGGTGTAGAAGCCGGCCTCCAGCCCCAGCCACTCGCTGTAGAGACCCCAGCCTTCGCCGAAGGCATCGACGTAGAGGAAGCGGCGGAACTGCGGCAGCCCCTCGAGCTCCTGCGCCAGCGCCCCCTGCAGGTGATGGCCGGGAACCGCCTCGTGGAAGGTCAGTGCCTCGAGGTTGTAGAGCGGCCGCTTGTCGAGGGCGTAGGTGTTGACCCAGTACCAGCCGGGCTGCGTGCCGCCGACCGGCGCCGAAACGTAGCGGCCGCTGGTGTACTTCGGCGCCATCGCCGCCGGCACCGGCGCGACGCCGTACGGCTGCCGCGGCAGCTTGTGGAAGAGCGACGGGAGCTTCCCGTCCATCTGCTTGGCGATGAACGACGCCTCCTTCAGCAGCTCCTCCGCGCTCTTCGCATAGAAACGCGGATCGCTGCGCAGGAACTGAAGGAAAGCAGCGAAGTCGCCGGTCCACCCCGTCTTCTTCATCACCCCGTCCATCTCGCCGCGGATGCGCGCCACCTGCGCGAGGCCGAGCTCGTGGATCGCCTCCGGGGTCATGTCGAGGGTGGTGAAGTGGCGGATGAGATAGCGGTAGTAGTCGCGCCCGTCCGGCAGGTCGGCGGCGGCGAGCGTCGCGCGGCTCTGCGGCAGGTACTCGTCGCGCAGGAAGTCGCGGAAGCGGCGGTAGGAGGGCAGCACCGCCTCCTCGACGGCCTGACGGCCCGCCGCGAGCAGCCGGTCGCGATCAGCCGCCGCGAAGGTCGCCGGGACGTCGGCGAACGGCTTGAAGAGGTCACTCTCCTCGGGCGTCGCGACGGCGTGGGCGGCGGCGGTGGCGTCGCCGCCGGCGATCGCCACCCGCGGCGGCGTCATGCCGCGGGCGAGGCCGCGGCGCATGAGGGCGATCGACTCGTCGAAGACGCGCGGAAACTGGCGCAGCCGCGCGAGGTAGTTGTCGTAGTCCTGGACGGTCGCGAGCGGGACCTCCTCCGGCAGGCGCGCGAACGCGGTGTGAAAGCCGGAGTCGGCGTTGAGCAGCAACTGCTCCTCGCCGAACTTCCGCGCATCCAGGCGATCGGCGAGCTCGGCGCCGGGGGCCGCGTCCGCCAGCTTCACGTGCGTGATCAGCGCGGTCGGATCGGCGTCGTCAGTGGCGTCTGCCGCGCCCCGCACGACGGTCTCGTAGCGTGCCGGGGGT
>JBGARM010000006.1:0-23902 GCA_044230215.1 Thermoanaerobaculia bacterium
GACGATCGGCTGAGTATCAGCGTCGTCAGCGAGGGGGGCCTGCTCGTCGTCCAGCGCAGCTTCTTCCCGATCATCGAGGCGCGCCTCGAAGACGGCAGCAGACTCCCGACCCAGCCGGTCGATCTCGTGCTGCTCGGAGTCGAGGTGCCGGCGGGACGCCACGAGATTCGCATCGGCACTTCGCAACGGCCCGAGGCGATCGCCGGCGGGTTGAGCCTCCTCGTCTTCGTCGTCGCTGCGCTGGTCGGCTGGCGGCGACCGTGAAGCGCTTCTCCCTGCTCCATTGCGTGCCGGTGATCCTGCTCCTCGCCGGCTTCGTGGCGCCGCTCGCGACCGGACAGCGGACGCTCATCCTGCGCGACGTCCTGCAGACCCATTTCGTCGACCGGATCTCGCTCGGCGAGGCGCTGCGCGCCTTCGAGCTGCCGTTGGTCGATCCGGCGCGCGCCGGCGGGCAGCCCCTGGCGGGGAATCTGAACGCGCTGCCGTTCTATCCCGACAACCTCCTGCTGCTCCTGGGCAGCGGCGCGGGCTCGACGCTCTGGGCGCTCAACGCCCATTTCTGGCTGCACTGGTTCGTCGCCCTCGGCGCGGCGTTCTGGATGGGTCGCGCCTTCGGTCTGCCGCCTGCGGCCGCCTGGATGGGCGCCACCGTCTACGCCTTCTCGGGCTATTTCGTGAGCCAGCTGAATCTCTACAACACCGTGGCCGCGGCAGCGCTCGCGCCGGCGCTCGTCGCGGCCTTTCTCGAGACGGCGCCCGGCAAGTCGGCAGGCACCGAGCGCCGCGGGCTGCTGTGCGTCACGCTGATCTGGGCGCTGCTGCTGCTGGGGGGCGAGCCCCTCCTCGCCCTCCTCGCTCTGCTCGCCGCTGCGGGCGCGCTGGCGGTGGTCGCCGGCAGGCGGGCGTTCTCCCTGCGGCTCGGGCTCGGCCTCGTCGCCGGGACCTTCCTCGCCGCGCCGCAGATCGTCGAGATGGCGCGCATCCTGCCGCTCTCCTTCCGCAACTACTCCGGCGCCGGCGCGTCGCAGGCGATCGTCGGCAGCTTTCGCCCGGCGCATCTGGCCGATCTCCTCTGGCCGTTCTTCTTCGGCCGCCCGAGCCTCGCCGAGGTCTTCGCGCCGCAGCAGTTCGACGGCTTTCCGGCGCTCCACTTCACGCTCTATCCAGGTCTCCTGGCGGTCGCGTTGGCGGTGGCCGGGAGTCTCGCTGGCCTGCGCGCGGGCAGCGCGGCCGGCGGAGGGCGCCGCAACCCGGCCGCGCTCTGGGGCGTGGGGCTGCTCGGTGTCGCCCTGTTCTTCGCCCTCGGCCGCTTCAACCCGATCGTCGAATGGCTGTGGAGTCTCCCCTGGGGGAGGCTGCTGCGCTTTCCCGCCAAGTTCTGGCTGCTCGGCGCCCTCGGCGGGAGCCTCCTCTGCGGCCTCGGCTTCGACAGCGCGCTGGCCCAGGGACGGCGCGCCTGCGGGCGCCTCCTGGCGCTGCTCGCGGCCCTCTATGCGCTCCTCCTGGCCGCTGCGCTCGCCGCGCCGGCCAGGGTCGAGGGCTGGCTCGCCGGGCTCCTGGCGCCGAATCTCCCGGCGCCGACGCTGCGCGGCGACCTGCTGCGCCTCGAGGGTCTGACGCTGCTGTCGATCGGGCTGGCCCTGCTCGCCCTCGGCCTGGTGCGCTTCGGCCGCCGCGCGCCGGTGGCGGCCGGCGTCGCGCTCGTCGCTCTGCAGGCCGCTTCGCAGCTGTGGGCGATGCTGCCGGGCGTGCCGACGGACGCGACCGGCCCCTACCTCGCCGCGCCACCGCTGCTGGCGGCGATCCCCGCCGGCAGCGTCGTCGTGCACGGCGCCAATCACGACCTCTTCCGGCCGGGCACCATGTACCTGGGCGACTATCCCGACAGCCGCATCCTCTGGCTCACGCGGCGCTCGGCGCGCGAGCTCTATCCCTTCGCCGCGCTCGCGCACGGCCTGCGGGCGGAGCTCGCGATCTCGCCCGAGGGCCTCGACAGCTTCCTCACCCAGGCGATCACCGTCGGGATGAAGAACTTCTCCGATCGCCGCCGGCTCGACGTGCTCGCGGCGCTGGGAGTCGACTACCTGCTGCTCGATCGGGCGCTCGCCCCCGAGGCCTTGGCGAAGGTGCGCGAAGTCGCGAGCGAGGAGAACTACGGCCAGACGGTGCGGCTCTACGAGCTCGTCGACCGGGCGCGCGAGGTCGAGCTCGCCACCCGGATCGTCCCGGCGCCGCAGATGAACGCCGCGCTCGAGGCGATCTTCGACCCGGCCTTCGACCCTCATCGCACCGCGGTCGTGCCGGGCGACGGCCCGGTGCGCGGGGCGGAGCCGGCCGCAGGGAGCGCGCGCCTGATCGCCAACGCCGCCGAGGAGGTTGTCGTCGACTGCGACTCCGGCGCTGCCGGCGTCCTTTTCCTGCGCCGCGCCTACCTCTCCCTGTGGCGGGTGTCGATCGACGGGCAGGCCGCCTCGACCCTGATCGCGCAGGTCGCCCGCCTCGGCGTGGCGGTCCCCGCCGGACGGCATCGGGTGCGGTTCTGGATCGATCGCCGGCCGCTCGCCGGCGGGCTCGTCCTGGCAGTGGGCGGCGTCGTTCTTCTCGCTTTCCTCCTGCGCCGCCCGGCCCGGCCGGGAGCGCGGCCCGCCGGCGTCGGTGAGCGCTTCGCAGGGTGAAGCGGGTGGTAGCATTCGGAGTGTTCGAGTCCGTCGCTCGCAAGCGTCCTACGCATCGCAGGCCCGCCGGGAAAGCCGGGGAAAGCGCGAGATCCGATTGGCCCCTTTCCGCAAAGTCCTGATCGCCAACCGTGGCGAGATCGCCGTCCGCATTCTGCGCGCGCTGCGCGAGAAGGGGATCCTCGGCGCCGTCGCCTACTCCGACGCCGACCGCGAGTCGCTCGCGCGGCGTCGCGGGAGAGCTACCTCAAGGCCGAGGCGCTGGTCGATCTCGCGGTCGAGATCGGCGCCGACGCGATCCATCCCGGCTACGGCTTTCTCTCCGAGCGCGCCGAGTTCTCCCGTCTCTGCCGCGATCGCGGGGTGGTCTTCATCGGCCCTTCGCCGGAGGCGATCGCGGCGATGGGCGGCAAGGTCGAGGCGCGGCGGCGCATGATCGCGGCGGGGGTGCCGGTCGTTCCGGGATCCCCCGGCGCCCTGCCGGACTTCGCGGCGGCGCGCGACTGCGCGGCCGCGATCGGCTATCCGGTGATCGTCAAGGCCTCTGCCGGCGGCGGCGGCAAGGGCATGCGAGTGGCGCACGACGAGAGCGAGCTCGCCGAGGGTTATCGCCTGGCGCGCACCGAAGCCGGTGCGTCGTTCGGCGACGACTCCGTCTTCCTCGAGAAGTTCGTGCAGCGTCCGCGCCATATCGAGATCCAGATTCTGGGCGACCATTTCGGCAAGGTGGTGTCGCTCGGCGAGCGCGAGTGCTCCCTGCAGCGTCGCCACCAGAAGGTGGTCGAAGAGGCGCCGTCGACCGTGGTCTCGCCGGAGCTCCGGCGGCGGATGGGCGCGGCGGCGGTGGCGGCGGCGAAGGCGGTCGGCTACACCAACGCCGGCACCTGCGAGTTCCTGCTCGATGCGTCGGGCGACTTCTACTTCCTGGAGATGAACACCCGCCTCCAGGTCGAGCACCCGGTGACCGAGATGGTCACCGGCCTCGACATCGTCATCGCCCAGCTGGCGATCGCCCAGGGCGAGCCGCTCGGCGCCGAGTTCGACGACGTCGAGCCGCGCGGTCATGCGATCGAGGTCCGGCTCTACGCCGAGGATCCTTTCCGGAAATTCGCGCCGTCGCCGGGGAGGATCCAGTGGCTGCGGCTGCCGCAAGGCCCCGGTGTGCGCAACGACTCGGGCGTGTTCGGCGGCTCGGAGATCTCAATCCATTACGATCCGATGATCGCCAAGCTGATCGTCTGGGGACGCGACCGCGAGGAGTCGATGCGGCGTCTCGCCCGGGCGATCGACGAGCTGCGCATCGTCGGCATCCGCACCAACGTGCCGCTCTTCCAGGCGCTTCTCGCCGACGCCGATTTCCGCGCCGCGCGCTTCGACATCCACTGGCTCGACCGCAAGCTCGAAAGCGGCGAGCTCGCGCCGGTGGGCGGCGACGAGACCCCCGAGATCGCGCTCATCGCCGCGGCGATCGCTCACTTCGAACGCAGTCAGCGGCAGGTCGCCGCCTTGCCGCAGGGGGCCGCCCACCGCGGCGGCTGGCGCGCGGCGGCACGTCACGGCGCCCTGCGCCGCGGCGGGAGGAGCTGAAGATGCAGTTCGTCAGCCGGGTCGCCGGCAAGACCGCGCCGATCACCGTCGAACGCCGCCACGGCCAGTACGTCGTCGAGATCGGCGGCGTCCGCCATGAGGTCGACACGCGGGCCCTCGGGCCGTGGGTGCTGAGCCTCCTCGTCGAAGGCCAGAGCCACGAGGTCGCGGTCGTCGGGCTGGGCGACGGCAACTACGCGGTCGACTGGCGCGGACGGTCGTTCGCGGTCGAGCTGGTCGACCCGCTCACCCACCTCGCCGAGAGCGCGCGCGGCGAAGCCGGCAAGCAGGGCAAGAAGATCGTCAAGGCCTACATGCCGGGCCGGGTGGTCGAGGTGCGCGTGCAGGCCGGTGACCGGGTGGAAGCCGGGCAGCCGATGGTCGTGCTCGAGGCGATGAAGATGCAGAACGAGATCCAGGCCGAGCGCGGCGGGACGGTGAGCCGCGTCTTCGTCACCGCCGGCCAGGCGGTCGAAGGCGGCGATCCGCTGGTCGAAGTCGACTGACCGCCCGCCTCCGGATCAGAAGACGAAGCCGAACGAGGCCAGCCAGGCCTCTTCGTCGCCGAACACCAGCGCCCGGCCCGGCGCGCGGCGCCACTCGCGGTCGAGCTTCAGCACCCACGAGGTCGTCGGCCGGTAGTTGAGTCCGAGCGTCAGCCGCTTCTCGCTGTTGTCTTCCCACCCGCCGTCGAGCGGCCCGGCGAGGTCGATGCGCTCGACCTGACCCACCAGCGAGAGGCGCGCCTCGGGGAACGCCTCGCCGTGCCGGCCGCTGCGCAGCCAGCGGGTGGCGAGATCGAGGGTCGAGCGGACGTACCAGCCGCCGAGCTCGGCGTCCGGCCCGACCGCCTGGCTGGCCTCCAGGCGATCGATCTCGCCGGTCACGCGCAGCGGTCCGAGGACCGCCAGGGCGTCCAGTGCGAAGCCGGAGAGCGACAGTCGACCGGCATCGTCGTAGGCGCCGTCGTAAGCGCTCATTCCGAGCTCGAACGCGCCGCCATACTTCCAGCCCAGCCGCCCCACCAGCGCCTTGTCGTTGTTGTTGTCGGCGCCGAACGGCTGCCGCGCCGCGCGCGTGCCGAGAGCGGTGATGTTGTCGTCCAGTCCCGCCACGACCGCCGTGTCGTAGCGCAGCGCCCACTCGCCGCCGAGCAACACGGTCCCCGACAGGCCGAGGCCGTTGTCCGTCCAGTCCCCCGGCGCCACGACATAGGCGACCAGGGGTTTCGAGATCACATCGCGGCTCGGGGCGTAGTGGTCGACGTTGAAATTGCCGAACGGCACCAGCAGCGCCCCGGCCCGCAGACTCATCCAGTCGGTGAAGCGGAAGCTCGCCCAGGCCTGCTCCAGCAGCACTTCGCCGCCGCGCTCGCCGCCGCGGGCGAAGCCTGCCCGCCGCAGCGCCTGGCGCGCCTCGTCGCCCGCAAGGCGGCCTACTACCGCGAGGAGATCCGTCGCGACGGCTATCCGCTCTTCGCTGGCGCTGCCGAGCTCGTCCGCGAGGCAGGGGCTGCCGGTCTCACCCTCGCCCTGGTGAGCGGGGCGCTGTGCGAGGAGGTCGTCGGCGGCCTGGAGCAGGCCGGCATCGCCGCGCTGTTCAAAGTGCTGGTAGCGGCGGACGACGTCGAGCGCGGCAAACCCGACCCGGAAGGGTACGCCCTGGCGCTCGCGGCCATCAACGGCGAGCCGCCCTTGCCGGCGCGCCTGATCCATCCTCACGAGAGCGTGGCGATCGAGGACAGTCCGGCCGGGCTCGAGGCCGCTCGGGCCTGCGGCCTGCGGACGCTGGGTGTGGCACAGACCTATCCGCGTGAGGCGCTTGCCCAGGCCGACGCGGTCATCGAGCAGCTCGACGGCTTCCGGTTGGGCGAGCTGCTGGAGCGGTTTTCCGAGAGCTGACCGGTTGCGGGCCGGATTCTCGGGTCAGTTGATCGGCACGCGGCTGGCGAAGCCTTCGTCGTAGCCGTGGAAGTGCGCCAGGCCCGGTTCCGGGTGCTGCCAGCAGTAGTAGCCGTCGCCGCAGTCCCAGTCCACCAGCCAGGGCCCTTTGACCTCGAGCCCGAGGGCTTCGATCTCGCGCGCCCACTCCTCGACGATCGCCTGATAAGAGGTCTCGAGCTCCTCGCGCTGCGCCGAGCCGGCTTCTGTCAGCTCGAGCTCGCGGGCGACCTCGGCGACCTCGCGAACGGCTTCGGCGGTCCGATCGCGCACCACCGGAAAGACCGCCAGGGCTTCTTCGTAGCTGAAGCGCCGGGGAGTCCGCAGTTTGAGGGGCATGCAGGGACTCTAACATCGCTAAATCGTTGCCCCAGCGGCGCGCGCTCGATATCGTGGCGCCCATGGATGGCGGCAACGGTCGAATCGAAGTGATCGCCGGCGGAATGTTCTCCGGCAAGAGCGAGGAGCTGGTGCGGCGGTTGCGTCGGGCGGCGATCGCGCGGCAGCGGGTGCAGGTCTTCAAGCCCTCGACCGACATCCGCCACCAGCCCGACCGGCTCGTCACCCGCGACTCGCGCGAGCTCGCGGCCGTCTCGGTGCAGACCGCCGCGGATCTCAAGGCGGCGCTGCAGTTCGGCGTCCAGGTCGTCGGCGTGGACGAGGCGCAGTTTTTCGATGAGGGACTGGTCGGCCTGGCGACCGACCTCGCCGACGCCGGGGTGCGGGTGATCGTCGCCGGCCTCGACCAGGACTTCTCCCGCCAGCCGTTCGGACCGATGCCGAAGCTCCTCGCGCTCGCCGAGATGGTCGACAAGATGCACGCCGTCTGCGTGCGTTGCGGCGGCCCGGCGCACTACAGCCAGCGCATCGCCGGCGGCGCCGAACAGGTCCAGGTGGGCGACACCGACGCCTACGAAGCCCGCTGCCGCGCCTGCTACGAGCTCTTCCGCGCCTAGCCTGGGTTTCTCGCCAGCTTTCTATCGCGGCGCCGCATTGGCTCGCGCGCGAAAGCGCAGGACGTAGGCGGCCAGGAACGCCGGTGCCAACGCGGGCGGGAGCGTGGCGAAGATCTGCAGTGCGACGCCGCGGTCGTCGATGCCGGTCGCGCCCTCGGCGAAGGTGAGCGCCGCGATGGCGAGGGCGATGCCCGCGAGCTCCCAGCCACGCGAGCGACGGTCGGCGGGTGCGGCCTCCCGGAGGCGGGAGATGGCGAGCGCGACCGCTATCGCCTGCAGCGGCAGCGTCAGCACCAGGGTGTGGTTCCAGACGACCGGAGTGACCATGACGCAGCCGGCGAGGGCGACGGCGAGAAGCTGCTCGCGGTCGCGGACCCAGCGGCGCGCCACCGCGGCGACCGCCGCCAGCAGCAGGAGGGTCAGCGCGGTGGCCGCACCCGGCAGCCCGGCGAGGGCGAGAAAGCGGTGCAGCGAGACCGTGCGCTCCAAGACGAAGGAGTGCGAGCCGTGGCGCAGGAAAGCGCCGAGCTCGGGATCCGCGAGCAGTGGCAGCGCGGCCGCGACAATCGCCACGCCGACCGCAACCTGGTGGCGATGCCCCTTCGCCGCCCTCTGGCAGAAGAGCGCGACCATCGCCGCCGGGGCGAGCGGCTTGAACAGCAGGCTCGCGCCGAGCAGCAGACCGCTGGCGAGCGGAGCTTCTTCCCAGACGAGGAGGCCGAGCACGATCATCCCGCCGACGGCGAAAGAGAGATTGCCGAGCTCGACGCCCTGGCGGACGCCGGGAGCGAGAAGGGCATAGGCGATCGCCAGGCCGAGGCGCACCCAGTTCCTTCCGGTCAGCCAGGCGGTGGCCGACCAGAGCACGATCGCCAGCCCGAGAAGCGCCAGGCCGCGCAGCGGCAGGAAGGGCGAGGAGAGCGGCAGCTGGCGCAGGGCCGCGCCGATGCGCAGGAGCGAAGGGGGATAGACGTAGGTGCCGTCGAGGTAGGGCGACTGTCCGGCCGACTCCTGCTGGAAAGCCCGCTCCTGCGCCAGCTCGTCGCCGAGCGGCTCGACGCTCCCGAGTGCCGGGTAGAAGCGGATCGCAGTGGCGGCGAAGATCGCGCCGACCGCGAGGGCGTGCCGCCACCACGTGAGGCGCTGCCCGGCCGCGGGGGTCACGGTGGCCGGGTGCTAGCCGCGCACCGGGATCGGCAGCGGCCGGCCGTCCTGACCGACATGGACGAAGACCATCTCGGCCTCGGTGACCTTGACCTTCGGCCCGCCGGGGTAGCCGCGCTCGGCTTCGACGGTGACGTCCACCGTGACCGAGGTGGTGCCGACCCGCTTCGTGCGGGTGAAGAAGCTCACCAGGTCGCCGACGAAGACCGGGGCGTGGAAGACGACCTCGCGCATCGACACGGTGACGATCCGGCCGAACACCGTGCGGTGGGCCTCGACGGCGCCGGCCTGGTCGATGTACGAGAGAATCACGCCGCCGAAGATGGTGCCGAGGGCGTTGGTGTCCTTCGGCATCATGATCACGCGGATCGCGGGCATGGTATTGAAGTCGGTGTCCTGAGGCATCGGATTCTCCGCCCGAGAGCGTGGGGGCGTGCGTTTCGGGCTTCTGCCGGCATGTTATCGTAGAGCTTCCTCCCGGACCTCCGATGGCGATCGATCCGTCCGCTTCGATGTCCTTCCGCACCAGCGACGACCTGGCGCTTCTCCATCGCGTTCTCGACCGTCGGCAGGAGGCCCTGGCGGAGCTCTACGATCGCTACGCGCCGCTCCTGCTCGCCGTCGCCCGCCGCATCCTGACGACGCCCGCCGAGGCCGAAGAGGTGCTGCAGGAGACCTTCCTTCAGGCCTGGAACCAGGCGGAACGGTTCGACGCCGGACGCTCGTCGGTCTCCACCTGGCTGGTGCTCGTGGTGCGGGAGCGGGCGCTCGAGCGGCTGCGGCGACGACGGACGGATGGGCGCGGCAGTGTCGGAGTTGCGCCGGAACCGGGCGTCGAGACTCTGCCAGGCGTGCACGTCGAGAGCCTGGCGGTCAAGGAGCGCCGGCAACGCGTCCAGGCAGCGCTCGCGGCGCTCTCGGCGGCGAACAGGGAAATTCTAGAGCTGGCTTTCTTCGATGGCCTGTCGCTCGCCGCCATCGCCGAGCACCTGCGCGCTCCGCTCGCCGCCGTGCGGAGCCGGGCGCTGCATGCGATGAAGCAGTTGCGGCGGGATCTGCGCGCCGAGATCCGGGAGCTCATGTGAGCGACGACCTCGAGCAGGAGGACCTGTCCGCACTCGGCGTGCTGGAGGATCTGGCGCACGGCGCCGGGCAGGAAGACACCGCGCCGGTCGAGCCGCCGCCGGCGGACGAGGCCGCCGAGGTCCTGCGCCGCCTCTACGTCGAAGGACTGGGACTGCTCGCCTACGGCCTGCTGCCGGCCCAGCCCCAGCCGGGAACCCGGGCGACGGTGCTCGCGCACCTCATCGGCGACGAGACTCAGGAGGTCTCGCCGCTCTCGATCGGCGCCGCGCGCGGCGCCACCGCGCCGGCCCCACCCCCTCTCTCGCCGACGACTTCGCGCGCCGCGGTTCCCGCCGCGTCGCCGGCGCAGCCGGCCGTCGCAGCGGAGCCGATCCGACAGGCTGAGGCGAAACGCCCGGCGGAGCCTGCCGCGGCCGGCGGCGCCTCCTACGGCGAGGCGCAAGCGCGCCAGGCGACCCGGCGCAGCCGCTGGCCGGCGGTGTTCGCGACCCTCTTCGCGCTCGTTGCTGCCGGACTTGGAGGTTGGGTGGCGATGTCGCAATCGGAGATCGCCTATCGCGACACCCAGATCCGCGGCCTCGAAACGCGGCTGGCCGAGGTCGACCAGCTCAAGGGCGAGCTCGAAGCGGCCAAGGCCGAGCTCGCGGCGCTCGACCAGCGCCACGCCTTCACGACCGCTCCTTCGACGACCGTGTTCGCCTTGCGCCCCCCCGTCGGGAGCCTGCAGCCGACCGCGCGCGGCAATCTGTTCGTCGCCCCCGATCGGCGCCACTGGCAGCTCGAGGTTCGCGGCCTGAAGCCCGAGCCCGAACCGCAGGACTACCAGCTCTGGTTCATTGTCGACGGCCTGCCGCTCTCCGGTGGGGTGTTCGATGCCAGGCTCGGCAAGCCCGCGCTGCGCGCCGGCGACGCCCTGCCGGCCGGCACGACGGCAATCGCGATCACCCTCGAGCGCAAGGGCGGCACCACGAGCCCGACCTCGCCGGGCCTGCTCGCCGCCGCGAGCTCCGTTCAGCTCTGATCTTTCGCGCGACTCGGGCGTCGCACCGCACCGGGAGCGGGTTGTGAACGGGATCACTGCGCGGCCGGCATGCCCCGGAGGAGACTGACCGCGTTCCTTCGAGGAGCCCGATACGCGATGCGCGCGCCCCACCCACGCTGGATCGTCCTGTTGCTGACGCTCGCCGTCGCCAGCTCGGCGGCGCGCGCGCAGGACCTCTGGGTCTACGACAATGCGCTCGCCGGCGGCTTTCAGGATTGGAGCTGGGCGACGCGCAACCTGGCGGCGACCGGCGACGTGCACTCGGCTCCGGCGGCGATCAGCTGGGAGCCGGACAACTGGGCGGGGCTCTATTTCCACAACGACGCCGGCTTCGACTGCATCGACTACCTGGCGCTGCGCTTCTGGATCAAGGGTATCGGCGCCGGCGGCCAACAGCTCTCGGTTTCGATCCAGCTCGAGGGCTCGGCGCTCGCCATCGCCGACCTCGACGACTATCTCGCCGGCGGCATCTCGTCGAGCCAGTGGCGCGAAGCGGTGCTGCCGTTCTCCGCACTCGGACTCACCGCCTGCGGTTTCAACGAAATCGCGATTCAGGCGGCGACCGGGGCGAACCAGGCGGAGGTCCGCGTCGACGACATCCGCTTGACCTACGACCCGGTGCCGCCAGCGACTGCGGCGGTAGCCGTCGATCCGGGGCTCGACCGGCGGCCGATCTCCGACCTCGTCTATGGCGTCAACTTCGCCTCCGCCGCCCAGCTGGCCGACATCGGCTATACCTTGAACCGCTGGGGCGGCAACGGCACGACACGATTCAACTGGCAGCTCGACGTGCACAACAGCGCCTTCGACTGGTTCTACTTCAACTACGCCGCCGCCAACGATCCGCAGGCACTGCCCGCCGGCTCCGAATCCGACCAATTCGTGCTCGCCTCGCGTGCGGCGCGCGCCGAGGTGATCCTCACGTTGCCAACGATGGGGCGGGTCGCCGGCCCGGACCGTGAACGCCGTTGGGGCTTCTCGAAGAGTCTCTACGGGCCGCAGCTCCAGGACGAGTGCAGCTACTTCCAGGTGCCGCCGCCGTGGTGCAATCCGGACGCTGGCAACGGCCTCTGCACCCAGGCACAGAACCCCCAGCACTGCGACGCTTCAGGGCACATCGTCGGCAACGACCCCGCCGACACGACGGTGGAGATCGGTCCGACCTTCGTCACCGATTGGCTCGACTTCGTCGCCGGACGAGTCGGGGGCCCGTCGCGCGGTGGCGTGCGTTACTTCGCGCTCGACAACGAGCCGATGCTGTGGAACTCCACTCATCGCGACGTCCATCCGCAGGCGCCGACCTACGATGAGGTCTGGAACCGCGGCCTCGCTATCGCCGCGGCGGTGAAATCACAGGATCCGACGGCGCAAGTCCTCGGCCCCGATACCTGGGGCTGGTGCGACCTGTGGACTTCGGCGGCGGACGCTGCGGGCGGGGTGTCGTGCATCGATGGCCCCGATCGCCAGGCGCATGGCGGAATTCCCTTCGTCCCCTGGGTTCTTCAACAGAGTTGCGCCCACTTGCAGTCGACCGGCGTGCGACCGATCGACTACCTCGACGTGCACTACTACCCGCAGAGCGGCGAGGCGTTCGGCGGCGAGGCCTATGCCGCGGCGCGCCTGCAGTCGACGCGCGAGCTCTGGGACCCAACCTACACGTCGGCCTCCTGGATCGCCGACCAGGTCGATCTGCTGCCGCGTTTGCGCGGCTGGATCGACGCCTACTGCCCGGGGACCCGACTGGCCCTCACCGAGTACAGCTGGGGGGACGACGCGGCGCCATCGAACGCCCTGGCGCAGGCAGAGATTCTGGCGATCCTGGGGCGCGAAGGCGTCGACCTGGCGACGCGCTGGGTGGCGCCCGCCGCGGGCACGAAGACCGAAGAGGCGTTCCGGCTCTTCCTCGACTACGACGCCGCCGGCGCGAAGGCTCTCGGCGATCGCGTACGCGTCTCCTCGAACGATGCGCCCTATCTCGGCGCCTTCGCCATCCGCGGCCACGGCGACGAGATCTACATCCTGCTGTTCAACAAACGCAACCGGCCGCGCGACGTCCAAGTTACGATCGGCGCGGCGGTCTCTGGCAGCTTCGCGCTCTACCGCTTCACGGCAGCGACGGCGCTGGGTCCGGCCGGCAGCGCCACGCCGGCCGGGGGCGTCCTGACCCTCACCCTTCCCGCCCGTTCCGCGACGCTCGCCCGCGGCCGCCTGGCGACGAACCTGATCTTCGCCGATCGCTTCGAGACCGCGACCGCTCTCGGCTGGTCGGCGGTCGCGCCCTGAGCGGGCGGGACGCTTCGGCTCAGTCTCTGGCCTTCTTGCCCGCGTTGTAGAGCTGTTCGAGACCCTTCTTCGACAGCCGCTCCGCGAACTCGTCGACCCATTTCACGAATTTCGAATCGGTCGTCGAGAGATTGGACCCGGAGACGACGCGGTGGTGCAGCGCCGCGACCAGCTCGCCGGACTTGGTGTCGATGAACTTCATGTCGAAGGTCGTGTTGCCTGATCCGGCACCCATGCCGACCCAGAACTTCGCCGCCGCGCTACCACCCGAGCAGTCGACGATTCGGCCGACGACCTTGACGTCGCCGCCCGACTTCACGACGGTGACGGTCCCGGCCAGTGCGTTCCGGAACGCTTCGCTGAAGATCTCCGGCATGTTGCCGGTGAGGTCGTTGGCCAGCCGCTTGTCCTTGCTGTCGCGATCCTCGGCCTTCTCGCCCTTGAACTGCGGCGCCTCCCAGGCGGCGAACTGGACCTTCTTTCCGGCCAGCGAGAAGCCGGGCTTGACCCACAGGTAGTCGATCTCGTCGGCGCGGCGGAACTCGCGGTCGCCGCCGTACCAGGCCGTGTCGAGCGTCCCTTCGTCGAGCGCGCGACCGGCGGTTGCCGGCGCGAGGGGGAGGACGGCGAGCGCGACGGCGAGGCAGCAGACTTTCGGCAGGGTCATGAACGATCTCCTTGTTCAGTAGAAGTCGGCGCAGGACAGGAAGTAGCCGCAGCCGGGACGCGGAGTTCCAGGTTCTCCCGTGGCGCTCGCTCCGCCCGTCCCGAACGAGGGGCGCTCACTTGCGGATTTCACGCCGGCGAGTCTAGCGCGCTCCGGTGGGCGCGCGGGCGGCGGTTTCCAAGGCGCGCCGCCGATATAATCACTCCCTCATGTTGCCCAGCGCCCTGATTCTCGCGGGCGGCTCCGGAACGCGTTTCTGGCCGTCGAGTCGCCGTCATCGTCCCAAGCAGCTCCTCTCCTTGGAGGGCGAGCGCTCGCTTCTGCAGGCCACGGTCGATCGTCTGCGACCGCTGGTGACGCCGGAGCGGGTGTGGATTTCGACCACCGAAGCGCTTCGGGAAGCGGTCGCGGAGCAGCTGCCGGAAGTTCCGCCGAGCCATATCCTGACCGAGCCGGCGGCGCGCAACACCGCGCCGGCCATCGGCTGGTCGCTCCTCGCCATGCCGGAGGAGGCGCGCGCGGGGGCCGTCATCGTCTTGCCCTCGGATCATCGGATCGGCGATTCCGAGGCTTTTCGTGCGGCGCTCGCGCAGGCTGCCGAGGTCGTCCTCCGCGAGCCCAGAATCCTCACCCTGGGAGTCGTGCCGGCCCGGCCGGAGACCGGGTTCGGGTATCTCGAGATGGCGGAGGCGCTCGCGGGAGCGCCCGGGCTGCGCCGCGTGCGGCGGTTCACCGAGAAGCCCGATCGCCCCACCGCCGAGCGCTTCGTCGCCGGCGGCGAGCATCTCTGGAACGCCGGCATCTTCGTCTTCCGCGGCAGCGTCCTGCTCGCCGGGCTCGAGCGCCACTCGCCGGAGTTGTGGCGCGGACTCACGGAGCTCGCGAGCGCACCCGAGCGGGCCGGCGAGCTCTACCCCAAGCTGCAGTCGATCTCGATCGACTATGCCGTGATGGAGAAGTTCGAGGAGATGGCGGCGCTGCCGCTCGACTGCGGCTGGAGCGACCTCGGTTCCTGGGACGCTCTCGACGGGATTCTCCCTGCGGACTCGGCCGGCAATGCCGCGCGCGGCGGCGCGGTGGTGGTGGACGGGGAGCGCAACATCACCTATGCCGAGGAGGGGACGATCGCCATCCTCGGGCTCTCCGACCTGATCGTCGTGCGCTCGGGCGACGCGGTGCTGGTGGCCCGTCGCCAGGACGCGCAGGAGGTCCGGCGAATCGTCGAGCGCCTGGCGATCTCCGGCCGCGACGAGCTGCTTTAGGGCTGCGACGGGAATGCAGAAGAAGATCCCGCGTTCCGGCGCTTTCTCCGAGCGACTGAATCGCTGGGCGATCCGCCGCGGGTTCCCGATCCTCGCCTGGATCGCGCCCCGGGCGCCGCGCTGGTTCCTCTTCCTCAACGCGCGCTGGATCATCGCCGTCGTCTTCTTCTTTCACTCCCGTCCCAAGCGGGCGATCGAGCGCAATCTCGCCCGGGTCTTAGGCGAAGCCCCCGCCTCCGCTGCCGTGCGCCGGGCGACGGGCGCGATGTTGCGGCACCTCGCCTACTACTGGGTCGACCTCTTCCGCTTTCCGCAGCTGCCGAGCGAACGGCTGCGCGAGCTGATCGTCGGCGGTGACCTGCGGGCGCTCGATCCCTTGCGCGAGCGGCTTGCCGCCGGTGAGCGGGTCCTGCTGATGACCGCCCACCTGGGCAACTGGGAGCTCGGCGCGGTGATGCTCGGGCAGGCCGAGGTTCCGCTGGCGATCATCTACGTGCCCGACGAGTTCGAGCAGGCGGAGCAGTTCCGCAGCCACATGCGAACGCTGTCGAACGTCAGCGAGATCCCGCTCCCGGCCGACGATCGATTCGCCAGCCTCGCCGTTCTGCGGGCCTTCGGCGAAGGCCGGGTCGTCGCTCTGCAGGGGGATCGCGACTTTCGCGACAGCGGTGTCGAGCTGCCCTTCTTCGGTGCCAGCGCGAGCTTTCCGACCGGGCCGTTCCATCTCGCCCGGATGACCGGCGCGGTCCTGTTGCCGACCTTCATCGCCTACGCGCCGGATCTGCGTTTCGAGGTCGTGCACGGCGAGACGATCCGCGTGGCGCGCACCGCCGATCGCGAGGGCGACGTGCGCGCTGCGATGGAGAAGTGGGTCGAAACCCTGGAGGGGGCGGTGCGCCGCTGGCCGACGCAGTGGTACACCTTCTACGACTTCTGGCCGCGAGAGGAGGAGCCGGCATGAGCCGCGTGACGCGAGTCGCGACTGCCCAGGGGCTGCGTCCGCTCTTCGCCGGCGATTCCGCGGCGCCCGCGATTGTCCCGGAGCCGTTTCCGCGGTCCGGCGAGCCGTCCGGGGGGGCGTCCCGCGACCCCTGGGAGGTCGAGATCGGCTTCGGCAAGGGGCGCTACCTCCTGCGCCGAGCGGCTCTCGAACCCGCGGCGCGTTTCCTCGGCATCGAGATCGCGGGCGAGTACTTTCGCCTCGTCGCGCGCCGGGTGGCGCGGCGGCGGCTCGCCAATGTCGTGCTGCTCGAGGGCGAAGCGCAGTACCTCGCCGGCGCCGTTCTGCCGAAAGGGTTCGCGCGCGCGGTGCACATCTACTTCCCGGACCCCTGGCCGAAGTCGCGCCACCATCGCCGCCGGCTCTTCGCTGCCGACTCGCTCGATCTCGTCCAGGGCCTGCTCGCGCCCGGCGGCAGGCTCTTCTTCGCCACCGACTTTCTCGCCTACGGCGAGGAGGTCCGCGAGCTCCTGGCCTCGCATCCCGGGGCGCAGGTGACCGTGCGCGAAGGCCCCTGGCCGGACGGCGCCCGGACCAACTACGAAGCCAAGTACCTCGTCGAAGGACGGCCGATCCTGCGGCTCGAGGTCGACTTCGCGGGCGCCGTCGCGCCCCATCCCCGCGGTCTGCGCGACCTGCTGGTCGCTCCCTCCCTGCACCCCGCCCTGCAGCCTTAGCCCGCAGGCTCCTGGCCGGTTTTCCATCCGGCGGCGCGGATTCGGCGTACGCTCTCCAGGGACTGAAATGAGCGATCGCGTCGTCATCACAGGTGGCACCGGACTGCTCGGGCAGGCTCTCGCCCATCGGCTGGCCGCCTCCGGGCGCGAGGTCGTCCTGCTGTCGCGCTCTGCCGCAGCCGGCTCGCGCGGGCGGACGCTGCCGCCCGGCTGCAGGCTGGCCGCCTGGGACGGCCGCACCGCCGACGGCTGGCTCGAGCTCGCTGCCGGCGCGGCGGCGATCGTCAACCTGGCCGGCGAATCGATAGCCGGTTCGAGGTGGAGCGCCGCGCGCAAGAGGCGAATCGGCGACAGCCGGCGGCAGGCGACCGCCGCGGTGCTGGCGGCGATCGCCCAGGCGAAGCAGTCTCCCCGGGTGCTGGTGCAGGCCTCCGCGATCGGCTACTACGGCGATCGCGCCGAGGAGCTCCTTGCCGAGAGTGCCTCGCCAGGAGAGGGGTTCCTCGCCGAGACCGCGCGCGAGTGGGAAGCGGCGAGCCTCCCCGCGGAGCGCTTCGGCGTGCGGCGGGTGGTGGCGCGGACCGGGATCGTGCTGGCGCGCGAAGGCGGGGCCCTGCCGAAGATGGCGCTGCCTTTTCGGCTCGGAGCCGGCGCCACTCTCGGGTCGGGGCGGCAGTGGATGTCCTGGATTCATCTTGCAGACGAAAGCGCCGCGCTCGAGCTGCTGATCGAGCACCCGGAGGCCCGTGGCGCGATCAACCTCACCGCGCCGGCACCGGTCACCCAGGCGGCCTTTGCGCGCATTCTGGCGGCGACGCTGCATCGTCCGCTGTTCGCCCGCGTCCCGGCCTTCGCCCTGCGCGCGCTGCTCGGCGAGATGTCCGAACTGGTGCTCGCCAGTCAGCGGGTCGTGCCGCAACGCCTGCTCGAGCTCGGCTTCCGCTTCCGCTATCCGACACTCGAAGGGGCGCTCGCCGAGCTCTGTGCGCCGCCAACCGGGGCGGTGGCTTCGTGAGCCTCTGGGTCGGACTGGCGCACGCGGCGCCGCTCGTGGCGCTCTACCTCGGTCTCGGCTGGCTGCTGAGCGTCCGCCTGCGCGACGCGAGCATCGTCGACGTGATGTGGGGACCGGGCTTCGCGATCGTGGCGACGCTCGGTGCCGGGCTCGGTTCCGGCGACCCGGTGCGCCGGACGGTCGTCGCGGTGCTGGTCGGGGTCTGGGGCTTCAGGCTCGCGGCGCACATCTTCGCGCGCAACTATCCGAGCCAGGGGGGCCACGGCGAGGACTACCGCTATCGCGCGATGCGCGAGCGCCAGGGGCCGCGCTTCGTCTGGCTCTCGGCGTTCACCGTGTTCGGCCTCCAGGGCGCGCTGCTGCTGTTCATTTCGATGCCGCTGCTGGCGGCGACGGCGCTTCCCGGCGCGCCCGCCTTCGGGCCCCTCGACGTCGCCGGCGTGGGACTGTTCCTGGTCGGCTTTCTCTGCGAGGCGATCGGCGACGCGCAGCTCGCGCGATTCAAGGCCGATTCCGCCAACCGCGGCAAGGTCTGCGACGTCGGACTCTGGCGCTACAGCCGGCACCCCAACTACTTCGGCGACGCGACGCTGTGGTGGGGTCTCTATCTGCTGGCGTGCGCCGTCCCTGGCGGCTGGCGGACGATCGCCAGCCCGATCGTGATGACCGTGCTGTTGCTCAAGGTCTCGGGCGTGGCGCTGCTCGAGCGCGGGCTGGTTTCGACCAAGCCCGGGTACGCCGACTACATCGCGCGCACGAGCGCTTTCGTGCCCTGGTTTCCGCGTGCCGCCCGCTGACTCTATCTAGATCACGAAGCGCTTCCTGAGCTCGGCGGCGACCTCGTCGCGCAGCTCGGGGCGGGTGTAGACGCGGTAGCGGTCGATGCGCGTCAGGTGGCGGATGAAGTGGCTGGCGCTCTCCATCGACTCGAGACGGCCGTCGCCGTAACGCACCCAGACGGGGCTGCCACCCAGACGATGAGGGTCCTTGGCGGAGCGCGCGACGAGAATCTCGCCCGGACCGTAGCGCGCCCTGAGCTCCGGCAGCAGCGCCTCGAAGGCGCCGCTCTCGGACTCCGAAGTGTGCTCGCGAGTCTCGAAGGCGAGGGGAAAGTGCCGGCGATGGACGACGGCGCGCGCGTGCTCGTTGTCCGACGCCCGCATGGCTTCGAGCGTCGACAGATCGTCCTGGCGCAGGAAGAGCTCCGGATCCGCCGGCCACTGGCGGTGGGTGGCGCGCATCCACTCCGAGAGATGCTGCTCGAGCGCCTTGCCGGTGACGTTGAAGTAGACCTGGGTGAACATGTAGTAGCGCGCCAGCACCAGGGCTTCGACGGCGTGCACGCCGCCCTCCTCGACGCCGACTCCGAGCGCCCCCGTCTCCGGATCGGCGACCACCGCCAGCGTGTCGAGCAGGCGGTCGAGGTCGTAGACGCCATAGCGCACGCCGCAGTAGAGGCTGTCGCGCAGCAGGTAGTCCATCTTGTCGACGTCGAGCTCCCCCGAGATTACCTGCGACAGGAAGCGGCGCTCCGGCGGCACCTCCCCCGCGAGGAGCGCCGCGACGTCGGCCGGGGCGATGCCGTCGCCGTGACGCTCGAACAGGGCGGAGATCTCGCCGGATGCGAGCAGCCTCGCAGTCATCGCTTCGTGGTCGATACCGCCCTCGAAGAGCTCCTCGGCGGAGTGGCTGAAAGGCGCGTGGCCGGCGTCGTGGAAGAGCGCTGCCAGGCGCGCGAGGCGGCGGGCACGGGCGTGCTCCGCGGGGGCGAGCAGGCCGGGGCTCTTGCCGAGCAGGGCGTCGACCATCCGCCCGGCGAGGGTCATGGCGCCGAGCACGTGCGAGAAGCGGCTGTGTTCCGCTCCGGGATAGACCAGGAAGGTGAGCCCCAGCTGGTGGATGAAACGCAGGCGCTGCAGCGGCCGGCTGTCGACGAGCGCCGCCTCGAGTGCGTCGGTTTCGATGAAGCCGTGAATCGGATCGCGAAGGGTCAGCACAGGGCGCCTTGCGGAGAGGATAGCCCAGGCACTGGTCAGGGCTGTGGCAGGAAGAGGTCGGGGATCGACGAGCCCGGTTCGACGGCCGCCTGCAGGTCGCCGGTGCGGTCGAGGAAGAGGGCGGCGAGGAGCACGCCGGCGAGCGCCGCCGGGCGGCGCAGGGCGGGTGGCAGGAATCGCGCCGCGAGGAGCAGCAGCACGGCCGCGCCTAGAGTCAGGAGGTCCTCGCCGAGCAGCGCGCGCACCGGCGCCGCAAAGCCCACGAGCGAGAACGGCAGGACGACGCCGGCGAGGGTCGCGAAGCCCCGCACCGGTCCCGAGCTCGCTTCGCCGGCGGCGAGCGCCAAGGGGACGCGGCAGAGCGCGGCGAGCGCCAGACCGGCGAGGCCGGTCATCGGCCCGCGCCCCAGCCGCAGGAGCTCGCCGGCGACACTCGCAGCCAGCAGGAGAAAGCCCCCGAGCCCGGCGGCAATTCGCCAGCCGACCGCTTCGAGCCGGTGGAAGCCGAAAAAGAGGAGGAGATCGGCGAGCCCGACCGCGACGCCGGCGAAGGCGAGGCTGAGCGCCACCACAGAGCGCGGCGGCCAGACGAGGCCCCAGGCGAGCGCCGCGTCGAGCCGCGCGTCGAGGGTGAAGAGTCCGGCGAGGGCTGTGGCCAGCAGGAGCGGGGCAGCGATCAGGGCCCAGAGCTGGCGGCGATCCGGCGTCTCGGCCGCCGCCGGCGGGGCGAGCCGGGCGAGCCGCCAGGGGAGCAGGACGTGCAGGCCGAGAATTACCCACTGCAGGGCGAGCGTGAGCGCCGTCATGGGCGCTCCGCGGGCCCGCCGGGAGGCGCCCGAAGGGCTTCGGGGAGACGGCGCGCCCAGGGGCTCTCCGGCAGCTGTCGCAGCAGCTCGCAGGCGGTGGCGCCGTCGGGCGGGATTCGCCAGGCGGGCGCGACATCGCACAGCGGCGCCAGCACGAAACGGCGCCCCCGCATGCGCGGATGGGGAAGGAGCGGCGCCTCGTCGGAGCGCACTTCCTCGCCCAGGAGGAGCAGGTCGAGGTCGAGCGTGCGCGGCGCCTCCGGGCGCCCGCGTTCGCGCCCGAGCTCGCGCTCGACCCGTTGGGTGAGCTCGAGCAGGGCCGGGGCGGCGAGGCCGCAGGCGCCGATGGCGACGGTATTGAGGTACGGCGGCTGCGGGATCGGCGAGACCGGTTCCGTCAGGTAGAGCGGCGCGACGACGAGCGGGCCGAGAACGCTCTCGAGCCGCACGAGCGCCTCCGCGAAGATCCGCCGGGAGTCGCCGAGGTTGCTGCCCAGGGCGAGCGCGAACCGGCGCGATATCGGAGGGGGAGGGTGTGGAGAGCTACTCCTCGTCGTCGTCGAAGTCGTCCTCTTCTTCGACGACTCCTTCGGGCGCTTCGATCTCGTCGTCGGGAATATCCTCGTCCGGAGCCACCACGAGATCGTCCTCGGGCTCGACGATCGCCTTCGGCAAGTCGTCGCGCTTCTTGCGCTTGGCCTGCGACTCAGCGGCAGTGTCGGGCCGCTTGACATCCTTCTGATTGGCGCCGCACTTCGGACAGATGGGAGCGGGCCGGCCGAAGTCGTAGAACTTCGCGCCGCAGCTGTAGCATTCGTGTTTGGTTCCCAGTTCGGCCATGCGTTCTCGAGCTCCTTGGGCCGGGTGTCCCCGGTGAGTGAGCGAACGTAGCAGCGCCCTCGCGGGCTGTCAACAATCTCCCCGGGATAAGATGGCGCCATGACGGGGGACCGCTTGTCTTGCCGGGCCACGCTGCTCGCCTGGAGTCTGGCCCTGGGTGTGGGCCTGGCGCCAGCCGCGGCGCGGGGCGCCGAAGAGAATGTACCGCAACCCGAGGCCCCCGGGCTCACCCTGGCGCAGCGCTCGGAGGCCCTGCTCGACCGGATCCGCTTCGAGCAGAAGCGGCTGAAGACTCTCGAGGCCGACTTCGTGCAGTACCGGGTCAGCGAATTTCTCACCGCGCCGGAGGAGTCCAGGGGCGCTTTCGCCTATTCCTCGCCCGACCTGGTGCGCTGGGACTACGTCTCGCCCAAGCCGGTCTCTCTGGTGATCCGCGAAGACGAGATGCTGACCTGGTACAAGGATCTCGGCAAGGCGGAGAAGGTCAAAGTCGGCCGCGCCTCGGCGCAGGTCTTCCGCTACCTGAATGCGAGCGGCTCCCTCGACACGCTGATGAAGTACTTCGCGGTCACCTTCGCCTTTCCGCCGGCGGGCTCCGCTGGCGCCGCCGAGCCCTACCGCCTGGACCTCGCGCCCCGCTTCGCGCGCATCCGCAAGCGCCTGGCGGCGATGAGCCTGTGGATCGACCGCAAGCTCTATCTGCCGGTCCGGGTGCGCTACGTCGAGGCCAACGGCGACACCACCGAGTATCGTTTCGAGCATCTGCGGAGCAACGGCGAGATTCCGCTGGCGCGCTTCGAGCTGGCGATCCCCGCCGGGGTCGAGATCAAGGTCGTCGATCTCGATCGCGGGCGCGACGCCAAGCCCTGACCCCGATTCCCGACGCCACTCCCGCGAGCATGCGATTCGAGATCCTGGCGCGCGACGCCGGCGCCCGCCGCGGCCGGATCACGACGGCGCGCGGTGCGATCGACACCCCGGGCTTCATGCCGGTCGGCACCCTCGGTGCGGTCAAGGGGTTGACGCCGCAGGAGCTCGAGGCGGCGGGAGCCCAGATCATGCTCTCGAACCTCTACCACCTCTCCCTGCGGCCGGGAATCGAGACCATCGTGCGCGCCGGCGGCGTGCACCGCTTCACCGGCTGGAACCGGCCGATCCTGACCGACAGCGGTGGCTTCCAGGTCTTTTCCCTGGCCGCCCTGCGCAAAGTCGACGAGCGCGGCGTGCGCTTTCGCAGCCATCTCGACGGCGCGCTCCTCGAGCTGACCCCGGAGAGCGTCGTGGCGGCGCAGGAGGCGATCGGCGTCGATATAGCGATGGTGCTCGACGAATGCCCGCCCTGGCCGGTGACCGAGCCGGTCGCGGCGGCAGCGCTCGCCCGGACGCTGCGCTGGGCGGAGCGCTCGGTCACCGCCCGGACAACCGCGGCAACAGCGCTCTTCGGCATCGCCCAGGGGAGCAGCTTTCGCCCCCTGCGCGAGGCCGGGGCGCAGGCGCTCGCCGCGCTCCCGTTCGATGGCTACGCCATCGGCGGCGTGAGCGTCGGCGAGCCCCTGGAACCCCGCCGCGCGGCAATCGAATGGACCGCGCCCCTCCTGCCTGTGGATCGGCCGCGCTATCTCATGGGCGTCGGCACGATTCCCGACATGCTGCACGCGATCTCGCACGGCGTCGATCTCTTCGACTGCGTTCTGCCGGCGCGAAACGGCCGCCACGGTCTGCTCTACACTCGCGGCGGCGCGCTCAGGATCAAGAACGCGCGTTTCCGGGACGACACCGGGCCGCTCGATCCGGACTGCGCCTGCCCGGTCTGCAGCCGTCTTTCGCGGGGCTTCCTCCACCACCTCTTCCGCGCCGGCGAGCTCTCGGCCGCGGTCTTTGGGACGCTGCACAATCTGCGTGTTTTCCTTGACTTCATGGGGGAAGCAAGGGATGCTATTGCGGCTTTTCGGGTAGCGGACCTGGCCCGCAAGTGGGCCAGTTGCTCCGCGGACGAACACCGATCCGAGAACCCTGTGGCGGAGGAGAGCCAGTGACCGCGCTCGCGGCAGTGAGCGGGCGCGCGCACGGCGACGGCAAGTCGACAGTCAGTTGCTGCACGGAATCGATTCCGGGAGTCGAACGATGCAAATGATGGACATCTTCCAGTCGCCGGGCGCATGGATCCAGCTCGCCCAGGCTCAGACGCAATCGCCGCTCGTCTCGCTGGTGCCGATCTTTCTCGTCTTCGGCATTTTCTATTTTCTTCTCCTGGCGCCGATGCGCAAGCGCCAGAAGGCTCTGCAGAAGGTCGTCGAAGGCTTGAAGCGCGGCGACAAGGTGGTGACGAACGGCGGTCTGATCGGCGAAATCGCCGCCGTCGAGGACCGGATCGTCCATCTCAAGCTGGGTGAGAACGTCAAGGTGCGCGTGCTCAAGTCCGCCATCGCCGGCCTCGAGGGCAGTGCGGAACCGGAGGTCGTCAAGTGAACAAGGGACTGCTCATCAAAGGTGCCGTGATCCTGGGTCTCGCGGCCCTTGCGGTCTACGCCGCCTATCCGCCCAAGGAGAAGCTCAACCTCGGCCTCGACCTCCAGGGTGGCATCCACCTCGTCCTCAAGGTCGAGACCCAGGACGCCGTCCGCGCCGAGACCGACAAGGACATGGAGATCATGCGCCGCGAGATCGCCGACGGCGGAGTCTCCACCGTCGCGACGTCGCGGATCTCCGACACCTCCTTCGACGTGACCGGCGTTCCGGTCGAGCAGGACGCCGTGCTCAACAAGGCCGCCAACGACTATCTGACGTCGCAGCGCTGGGACTGGCGGCGCGACGGCAGCCGGACGGTCTTCACCATGACCTCGCTCAACGAGCGCAACGTGCGCAACCTGGCGGTCGAGCAGGCGAAGCTCACCATCGACAA
>JBGARM010000070.1:0-4303 GCA_044230215.1 Thermoanaerobaculia bacterium
GGGCTTCATGAACGCGGGGACGCCGTTGGAGATCGCCTCGACACCGGTCAGCGCGGCGCAGCCGGAGGAGAAGGCGCGTAACAGCAGGAAGGCCGCGGCCAGCCCGCCGAGCTCGTGACCGCCCTCGGGGACGAGCTCGAGCGCGGCGCTGGCGATCCGCTCCCCTTCGCGCTGCGTGCCGGCGAGCATCTGCGACTTGCGGAGCTCGAGCGCGACCAGCTGGTTGCGGCGATCGTTCTCGCGCTCGAACCAGCCGCGCGCCACCTGCCGCTCGGCGTCGAGCTCGCGATGCTCCAGCGCGAGCCTGGCGCCGATCTCCTCGAAGCTGGCGACCGCCGCCGCGTCGCGCTGGGCGAGAAAGCGCAGCGCCCGCACCGCCGGCAGGAGTGCCTCGCCCGGAGCGAGCGAAAGCAGCATGCGGAGATAGCCGTGACGCCCCATCCGGTAGAGGCCGGTGAGTCGCAGCCGGAGCTTGCGACGCTCCTCGGCCAGACGCCGCTCGAGATCGGCGATCGCCGTTTCGGACGCCGCCGCGCGCTCTTCGGCGATCGCCTTCGCCGACGCCGCCTCGGCGACTTTCTGCGTCTGCAGCTCGAGCTCGATCTCGAGCCTCTCGAGCTCGCCGGCGATGCCGGCGGCCGACTGTTTCACCGCTTCCAGCCGCGCCGTCAGACGCGCGATCTCGCCGCGGATCCCCTCCAGCTCCTGCTCGCGCGTGGAGGGCGGGTCCTGGGCCGGCATCCCGGTCGCGACGACGAGGAGCAGGGCCAGACCGGCGAGCGCGGCGAATCGCCTCATCGACCTCCTGGGACTCCAGCCGCTCCGGGGGCGGCCGCCGCTGCCGGCGCGGCCGAACCGCCGGAGAGCAGGCTCCGGCCGTCGAGCTTGGCCGTCGCCGGCACGTCGTAGAGCGCCAGGAGGGTCGGCATGATGTCGGCCATGTAGGGCTTCTGCGACAGGTCGAGCTTGCGGTTGGCGAACAGGATGCCGTCGACCAGCGGCGGATAGACCGAGCAATGGTCGGCACTCCAGACGTCGAGGTTGGGCTCGACGATCGACTTGGCGACGATGCCGAGCGAATCCTGCCAGCCGACGCGGTAGCCGGAGGCGTTCGAGGGGAAGAGGTCCGGGATGAGCGCCGGGTCGTAGGTGCCGTAGGCCTCGTCGCGGGTGAAGACGTAGGCGACAGGATGCTCGCCGTTCTGCGGATCGACGTACTGCGGGAGCTTGGCGCGAATCTCGGCGGTGAGCGCGTCGTATTCGGCGCCCGGGTTGACGATCCCCTGCCCTTCCCGACCCTTGAGATTGACGTAGATGTTGCCGAGACCCATGGCGTAGGCGCGGGTCTTCGACCAGTCGACATCCTGGAAGAACTGCCCCTGGTCGAAGAGATCCTCGAGATTCGCCTGATGGCCGCTCTGTCCCTTGAGCACGAGGTAGCCCTCGGTGGCGAGCCAGGTGTTGTAGTTCATCGTCCGGCGCCACGGCGCGAAGCCATGATCCGAGGAGACGAGGAGCGTCGTTCCGGCGGGCATCGCCGCCACCTTCTCCATGACTTTGCCGACGATCCGGTCCATCTGCTGGTAGGCCTTGAGAATCGAGTCGCCGAACTTGGCGTGACCCTCCTCGGTGTAGAGCGGATGCTGCGGATCGGTGTGATGCCACATCACGTGCTGCACCCGGTCGGTGAACTCGAAGTAGTGGAAGTAGACGTCCCAGTCGTCGTCGAGCAGGCCGGCGAGGATCTTCTCCTCTTCGGCGACCGTGAAGTCGGTGTCCTCGTGGAAGACCTTGTCGTCGATCGTGCCGCCCTTGATCGACCAGGTGTCGATCATCCAGCCGATCGTCTTGAACAGGCCGAAGCGCGCGGAAAGCTCGCCGGCGAAGGCGCGCGGCGCCGTGATGTCGAAGATCGCCGGCAGGTCGGAGGGGTCGAACTGGATGGGCGACAGGTAGATGCGCACCTCGGGCTCGATCGACAGCACGCGGAAGCGGCCGATACCGGTCACCTTGATCAGGGGATTGAACGGGAAGACGAAGCGGACCCACGGGCTCCACTCGCCGGGCCGGAGCGCGAGCTTCGCATCCGAGACCGCGATGTCGACCTTCGACTTGTCCGCCGCGACGGCGATCGTCATCGGAATCTTGATGTAGTCCGACTGCTTCGGGAAGAGCTTGTTCGGCGGGCCCTTGATCTCGGTCGCGAGCGTCCCCTTGTTGTCCTCGAGCTCGACGATCTCGATCGAAACCTCGTTGCCGCCGCGCGGCTGGAAGAAGAGCTCGGAGGTGAAATAGAAGGGCTTGCCGATCCGGCCGGAGAGATCGGGAGTGCCGAGACCGGAGAGCATCTCGCCGTGCGGGAACGGCTCCGGCGGGAAGGTCACCGGCATGCGCATCACGCGTAATTGTTGGCCGGGGTCGCGTTGGACCTTCAAGAACGTATCGCCGGGGCGCGGGTTTTTGACGTTTGCCACGTTCTGGGGCAGCCGCGACCGCCCCGCCCATACCCCGCCGGCGCGGGCGGCGACAGCAACGACCGCGGCGATCACGGCGGCGATCTTCAGGCGGACGCGAAAGAGCTTGAGCAGCACGAGGATGACGAGGAAGAGCGCGGCCGCGGCGATGGCGGCGACCGCCGGCCCGTTCATCGCGCCGAACAGGAACGGCTTCGAGGACTCGTCGAAGGCCGCGAAGCTCGGACGATAAGTCTTGGTGTCGCGCTTGAGGAAGTCGAAGATCGACGTCCGGCCCGGGTTGAGGCCGGTCGAGAAGGTCGACCAGGAGACCGGCGTCTGCGAAGGAATCGTCGACCGCAGCGGCGAGAAGGTACCTTGCGCGCGGAGCTTCGCGAGGTTCGGGAGCTTCCCCTCGTCCATCCACTTCTCGGTCAGTTTGGCGTCGGCGCCGTCGAAGCCGAGGACGACCGTCCGCGGTCCGCGGGCATCCGCCGCAGGCGGCGCCGCGAGAGTCGGGAGCGCGGCCCCGAGCGTACAGACCAGCGAAAGAGTGGCAGCAGCCTGCAACGCGCGGCGCGAGCGGATTCGCATCACTTCGGAAGCTCCTTTGGAAAGCGCCGCCGCTAACGCCGGCGGCCGGAAATCGCAGTGGTATCCTGAACGCACCCAGTGAGCGCGAATCCGATGATCTTACCAAAGGCCCTGCGGGGTCTTTTTCTCCTCTCCCTCTGCAGTCTCGCCCCGTTCCGTGCTGTCGCGGCTTTCGGCCAGGAGCCTCAGCCGATCGCGCCCGAGGCCTGCGTCGGCATCGACTCCGATGCCGATCGCCTGGCCTGTTACGACAAGGCGCATGGCCGCGACCAGCGTCCGGGCAGTGCGCCGCCGGCAGCGCGTCCGGAGCCACAGCCGGCGGCAACGCCCGAGCTCATGTCGCGCCCGGCCGCGGCCGCGGCCGGCCCCGTCGAGGCGCTGGTCGTCGCCTCGCTGCTCGACAGCCGCTGGGAACTGTCGCACAGGGCGAAGCTCGGCACCTTCGGCCTGCGGGCCTACAAGCCGCTCTACGTCCTGCCGGGCGTCTACACCGAGGAACCCAACCAGTTTCCGTCGAGCCCCGAGCCCGGTCACTCCGTTGCGGTCTCCGAGAGCCAGGACAACTTCGAGGCGAAGTTCCAGATCAGCTTCAAAACCAAGGTGGCGCAGGAGATCTTCGGGCCGCGCGGCGACCTCTGGTTCGGCTACACGCAGTCGTCGCGCTGGCAGGTCTACGACAGCGCGGCGTCGCGCCCGTTCCGCGAGACCAACTATGAGCCCGAGCTGATGCTGGTCTTCGCCACCCGCTACCGCCTCCTCGGTCTCGACGGCCGGCTGCTCGGCGTCAGCCTGAACCATCAGTCGAACGGCAAGGACCTCCCCTACTCGCGCAGCTGGAACCGGGTCATCGGCATGGTCGGCTTCGAGCGCCAGGCGTGGACGCTGATGCTGCGGCCCTGGTGGCGGCTGCCCGAGGTCTCGGGCGAGGAGGACAACTCCGACATCGAGGACTACGTCGGCCGCGGCGACGTGCTGGTCGTGCGGCGCGTGCGCGACCACGAGATCTCTCTCATGGCGCGCCATTCGCTGCGCGGCGGCGAACGCTCGCACGGCGCCCTCGAGCTCGGCTGGGTCTTCCCGATCCACCGCGACCTCAAGGGCTACCTGCAGATCTTGCACGGCTACGGCGAGAGCCTGATCGACTACAACTGGAAGCAGACGACGATCGGCGCGGGCGTCGCGCTGTCCGACGGGCTCTGACGCAGTCCGCGCACGCGGCTCCGGCGGGCGTGCTATAGTCGTCGAACGTTCGTTCG
>JBGARM010000070.1:4313-4977 GCA_044230215.1 Thermoanaerobaculia bacterium
CGCCGCGCCGATCCGCCGGCCGATCTTCGTGCTCGGCCTCCCGCGAACGGGAACGACGGCGCTCCACCATCTGCTCGCGCAGGATCCCGCGAATCAGGTGCTCGAGTTCTGGCTCGCCGCCGCGCCGCGCCCGCGGCCGCCGCGGGGCGCAGCCGCCGGTAGACCACCCTCACGGGGAGGGGCTGCCCACCCCGCCGAGCGGTGATCGCCCGTTCGGAAGGGTGTAAGAGGAAGAGAGCTGGTTCCCTCCAGGCCGGCTCCCGCGACGGCCCTGTCGCCCCGAGTACGACCCGCGATAGGAGGCCCCGATGTGCACCCCTCGCCGGTGGTTTCTCCGCACCCTCGCCATCTCGTCGATCTACCTGGCGGTGACCCTGCCGCTGGCGGCCATCACCGTCACCTCGCTCGGCGACAGCGGTCCTGGAACGTTGCGTGCGGCCATCGACGCCGCCAACAGCGACGGCGTCCCGACGACGATCACTTTTGCGGCTGGCCTCGCCGGCGGCACGATCGCGCCCGCTTCGCCCTGGATCGGCTCCACCACGATGGCCGCCACCTCGTTCGGCGAGATCATGTGGTGGAACAGATAGTCGAGGTGGTCGAGCGCCATCTCCATGGCCCTGGGGCCCATGCGGAGAGGATCGGGGTAGACGGTGTGGTAGAC
>JBGARM010000070.1:4987-10785 GCA_044230215.1 Thermoanaerobaculia bacterium
CCCCGCCCGCTTCATTTCGGACCTGGTTCCCGGAACCGGACCCGACGATCGCCGGCGATCTGAACGACGACTGCGTCCCCGATATCGGTATCGACGGCGCAGGCGCCGGGACGGGCGGGGTGGGTATCCGCGCCTACTCCGACCGCAACGTCATCCGTGGCCTGGCGATCAGCCGCTTCTCCGGCCACGGCGTCCTGCTGGGTGGTATCGACAACGTTTTCGAGTGCAACTGGGTGGGACTTGATCTCGCTCAATCGCCCGGTGCCGGAAACAGTGTCAACGGCCTCCAGGTCGAGCGAGGCCCCAACCGCATCGGGCCCGGCAACATCTTCGCCGGCAACGGCTCGGCCGGGGTGCAGGTCGTCGAGTTCAACACCAATGAATACCCGCTGTTCACCGCGCTGACACCCGACAACATCCGACGCTACCCATTCCGCGCCGGCTTCCCACACCAAGACGCCTTCCTCTTCCCCGCCGGCTGCGTCTGGCAGAGCGCCGACGGCATCGTGCCGACCGACGGCGCCGGGGCGCCGTTCGCCGAGAACTTCGGCGTGCGCTTCACCGGCCAGGTCGATCTCGGCGCCGGCGGCGACTACACCTTCGAGACCTTGCCCTACGATCAACGGCGTCTGGTGCTCGACGGCGCCGTCGTGCTCGACTATTCGGGCACGGGGCCGGCGTCGACCGTCGTCACCGGCCTGTCGCCGGGCCCGCACACCCTCGAGCTCGACGTCCACAAGGGCGGCGGCGCCGCGGCCATCGGCCTGACGATCACCGGCCCGGGCTCGGCCACGCTCTCGACCGGCGTCTCGCCGCCGCCGGGTTGCGGCGCGAGTCTGCCGGGAATGTGTGGCGAGCTCTTCCGGCTGCGGATCCCGGCCGAGCGCAACACGATCACCCAGAACTCGATCCACGACAACGGCGGCCTGGGGATCGCGCTGGGCTGGAGCCTGGGTGCGGGCTGCAGCCCGCGCGCCAACGACGCCGGCGACCTGGACGTCGGAGCCAACACCGTGCTCAATCACCCCGTGATCACCGGCGTCGCGCCCGCCGGAGGCGGCAGCTACACGATCTCGGGCACCGCACCGTCCAGCGCGACCGTCGAGCTCTTTCTCTCCGACGGCGATCCTTCGGGGCACGGCGAAGGGAAGGCGTTTCTCGGCGCGACGACCGCCGACCCTGGCGGCAGCTTCGTGACCACTCTGACGCTCGCCCCCACCGGGGCCGCGCTGACCGCGACGGCGACGGACCTCGCCGGCAACACCTCCGAATTCGGACCCGACTTCCGTCCGGGCACGGGGCAGGATGCCGCCACGGTGGGCGGCGCGGCTGCCGGCCTTCCTGGCGCGACGGTCGTGGTGCCCGTCTACGCGCGCGACCTGAGCCTGACGCCGCTCGGCGTCGACCGGCCGGCCGGGGAGCTTATCCAGAGCCTGTCCTACAAGGTGACCTTCACACCCGCCTCGTCCGTCGCCAGCAAGCTCTTCGCGCGCGCCGGCATCACCGCAGGCCTCGCGCCGATCTTCCAGGCCACGCCGACGACCTTCGACGAGGCCACGAATCCGATCCCCTTCACCCTCGACGCCGCCGCGCCCGCCGACCAGGTGCTGAAGATCACCGTGACCCTGGCCGCCACGGCTCCCGCCGGCAAGATCGCGCTGACGCTCGACCCGGCGGCGACCCTGTTCGCGAACCAGGCGGGGTCGATCGAGGAGACGTCGGCGAACGGCTGGCTGGCGCTCGCCGACGGCGAGATCACGGTGATCTCCAATGCCGCCTCGGCTCTGCGGGCCTTCGCCGTCTCGAGCTCGGCTATCCAGCTCGATTGGACGGACCCCAACCAGAACGAGACCGGCTTCCGGCTCGAGCGCTCGACCGACGGCATGGGCTGGTCGACCGTCGCGACGCTCGGTCCCAACGTCAGCTCTCATCTCGAGACGACCGGCTTGTCGCCCGCGACGCTCTACTACTATCGCCTGGTCACCCTCGTTCCCGCCGATTCGCACATCTCCAACCGCGCCGCCGCCTCGACGTTTCCGACTGCCGCAGCGAAGATCTGCGCGCAGCCGCTCGCGACGACGCCGGGCAGCTGGACGAGCACCCCCTCGGCCGCCTGGGGCGACGGCACCTGGGGAGTCGCCTGGCTCGGCCGCGAGAACGCAGTCCAGGACGAGATCTACTTCCAGCGCTTCGCCGCGACGACACTCGCCGCCGTCGGATCGCCGACGCGCGTGACCGCCAGCGCCTCCTCGGCGGACCGGGTGCGCGCCGACAAGCCGACCCTGGCCTGGAGCGATCCGGCTTTCGGCCGTTGGGGCGTCATCTGGACCGAGGGGCTCCCTGGCGAGCCGGGGACCCCCTTGACCAACACGACGTTCTTCAGCCTGCTCGCCCCGGACGGCAGCATCGAGCGCGGCGGCGTCCGGATCTCTTCCGTCACCAACGACCACCCGTTCGAGGACGGCTTGCCGGCGCCGCTCGCCTGGGATGGCACGCACTGGGGCACCTTCGAGCTCGCCTACGTGACCCCACCGATGCTCGACCTGGTCTACCGCCGGCTCGACGCCGACGGCGACGTCGTCCTCGGCCCGGTCACCGTGGTCGCCCCGGCCGCCGCCCACGTCTCCGACGTCGACGCGGCGTGGAACGCGGCGACGAGCAAGTACGGACTCCTCTGGCACGAGATCCGCGACAACGACATCGACGTCTACTTCCAGGTCATGGAGGAGTCGACCGGCGCCCGCGAAGGGAGCCCGACGCACATCGACGAATACTTCACCTCGATCGGAACCTGGGGCGGCTCGGTGGTCGCCGACGGCACCGGCTGGGCCGTCGTCTGGGTCGACGCCGTGTACGATCCGGACTCCGGCTACATCGGCACCAGCTGGATGCAGCGCTTCGACGCGAGCGGCGCGCCGCTCGGCGCAGCGACGCGGCTCTCCGACGACCCGCCGACCGACGGCGGAATGACGCTGCTCGCCCGCAAGCCCGGCGGCGGCTTCGCGGTCTTCGGCGCCTGCGGCACCGTTCCCACGGAGGTCTGCCGTTTCGAGACCGATGCCAGCGGCGTCCGCATCGGCTCGCTGGACAACGTGACCCCCGCCGATGGATTCACTTCGCAGCCGTACGACGTCGCCGGCAACGGCAGCGACTTCCTCGTCGTCTACGCGGAGCGCAGCCCGGGCACCTTCGAGCTCGGCGGAACGCTCGTGCCGGTCGGCGATTTCTCCGCGCCGGGGACCCCGGAACTGCTCACCGCGGGGCACGACGCGAACGCCAACCTCCCCGGCAACTCCAATGTCGTTCCACTCGGCGGCGGTTTCGCCGCCGTCTGGCTGGACCCGACGAGCGGCACGAATCTGCTCCAGGCACGGACCTGGGACGGCTCCGGCGCGACCGTCGCGACCCTATCGCCGCTCACGCCGACACCGGCGCGTGGCCGGCCGGCGGTGGTCGCCGTCGGCACCGAGCTCGCCGTGGCCTGGCGCGCCGTGGCGACCACCGACCTCTGGTTCGCGCGCTACGACGCGAGCGGAGCGCCTCTCGTCGGCGAGACTTCGGTGTCGACGATCGGCTCCACCAGCAACATCGCGATGGACTTCTCCGGCGAGGTCTACGGACTCCTCTGGCAGCGCGGCGGCGGCTTCAATTTCCGGCGCGTCGCATCCAACGGCTCGCCGATCGGCGCCGACCTGCTGGTTCCCGTCGGCAGCGTGGCCAACACAGCGCCGCCGATGCGCTGGGTCGGCAGCGGTTGGGCGGTCGTCTGGCGCTCCGGAGACAACAATCTCCACTATGCCTTCCTCGCCCCGGACGGCACGCCGGTGACGCTCAACGTGACGCTCACCTCGGCGACGCAGAACATGATGCCCGTCTCGTTCCACCTGATCTGGACCGGCACGGACCTGGGCCTCGCCTGGGCGGAGCTGCGCGATCTCGATCCACCGCTCGACGACATCGTCTTCGTCCGCCTGAACCTGGACGGCACCTTCGCCCAATCCGCGGTCACCGCGGTCTCGACATCGCTGCGCGATCTCAACCCCCAGCTCTACTGGACGGTGGGCGACGCCCGCTTCCATCTCGTGCACTCCGCGGGAGGGATCGTCGGCGCGCGCGAGATCGAGCTCCAGCCCGACGGCGCCGTGCTACCGGGCGAGCGCTTCTGGACGAACCGGAGCGCCGGCGCAATGGCCTGGAACGGCGTGACGCTCGGCTACGTGCTCGGCGCCGACGCCAATCTCTACTTCGAGACCAGCCAGTGCGTCAGCGCCGATGTGACCGCGCCGCCCTGTCCGGAGCTCTCCGTCGCCTCGTTCGGCAGCCTCGTGCGGCTCGACTGGGATCCCGTCGCCGATCCCGAGTCGGGAATCTTCCGCTATCACGTCTATCGCGACGGCCAGCCGCTCGCCAAGACGTTCGCGACGACGACGCAGTTCGACGACGCCGGCTTCGGTATCGGAGCGACCCACCTCTATCAGGTGCGCGCGCTGAACGCCGCGTGGAACGAGTCGGACGCCTGCCCGGCGGTCGCGTACTCGACCACCGCCGGCGACGCCAACGGCGACGGCAGTTACGGCGTGGCAGACATCTTCTACTTGATCAACTTCTTCTTCGCCGACGGCGCGCCGCCGGCGGGCAATGCCGACGCGAACGGCGACAACGCCGTGACGGTGACCGACATCTTCTACATGATCAACGACATCTTCTCCGGCGGACCGGATCCCCTGCCGATCACCGGGGAGGACAGCAGGGCCGCGACCTCCGCGCAGCAACCTTCGGCGGGCAGGCTGGACCTGAATCCGGAATCGGCGATCCAGCGCCAGGGCCGCTCGCGCCTCATCGTCGGCTCGGCGACTGCCGCACCCGGCATGACCGTGCGCATGCCGATCGATCTCGTCGATCGACCCGGTACGCCGCTCGGCGCCGACCGACCTTACGGCGATCGCGTGCAGGCGCTCGCGCTCGCCGTTCGCTGCGCCCCCTGCGACGGCATCGCCGCTCTCACGCTCGAACCGGCCGGAGCGCTCGCCCGCTTCGAGCCGATCTTCGAGAGTCGGCCGGGAGGAGCCGAACAGGCCGTGCTGGTCACCGCCTACGACGAAACGACGGCCCCGCTCTTCCTCGGCCTCTCCACCAGCGAGCGCCGCCAGAGAGTTGCCACGCTCGTCGTCCAGCTCGCCCCACTGGCTTCCCCAGGCACGACGCTCGACCTGCGGCTCGATCCCGGCACCACGATGCTCTCGAACCAGGCCGGCACCGCGTATGAGACTGTCCCCAACGGCTGGCTCGAGCTCGCCGATGGACGGCTCACCATCGCCGTCCGCCCGTCGCCCGGCAAGCCATGAACCCGCTTGCGCGCCAGGCACTCCTCCTCGTGCTCGCGGGAACCTGCGCTGCGAGCGCGCAGGACGTCTTCGGCGTCGCGGCGATCGGTGGCCTTCCTGGGCAGACGCGCGATGTGCCGGTGAATCTTCGGGACATGTCCGGGACGCTGCTCGACGAGGGCGACGGCCCGAATCTGGAGATCCAGGGCTTCGCTTTCCGGCTCGATTTCGCGCCGGCGCAGTACATCAGCGCGGTCACCTTCGTGCAGGCGGGGGTGACCGCGGGGCATACGCCAGTCTTTCCCGTCATCACGCCCGCGGCGGACCACATCATCGTCCTGATGAGCTTCGACGAAACGACCGATCCGCTCCTCTTCACCCTCGACGCGCCGTCGCCCGGCAACCCGATCGGGGCCCTGCGATTCACCGTCTCGGCTGGCGCGCCGCTCGGCACTCTGATCACTCTGACTCTGG
>JBGARM010000071.1:0-10547 GCA_044230215.1 Thermoanaerobaculia bacterium
ACGAGGTGTCGATGTCGACCTCCTGCGCCGCCCCGGAATCGCCCACCTGGGTGCAGCCCGCGAGCACGCCGTCGAGATAGATCCGCGCCTCCTCGCCGGCGCGCGCGGTCCCCGGGCGCCGCGGCTCGCGCACGTCCATCGGCAGGTGCAGGACGAAACGCTCGCCGTACGCCAGGACGGTGCCGATCGGATAGACCGCGATCGCCTCCGGAGCCGCTCCGAGGCGCACTTCGATGACTCCCGACTCGACCAGCAGGCCGTCGCGGGTGGCGGTGCCGAAGAGCACGTGGTCGGGGGCCGGCAGCTCGGCGGCGAGCGGCGCGGCGAGGAGGAGCGCGGCGAGAGCGATCTGGGCGGGTGTTCTCATGGCGCCTCCTCAGTTCCCCGGATAGGAGTAGGTCTGGAAGAAGACCTTCACGTCCGAGACCGTGTCGATGAACGTCTCGAGCCCCTGGATCTTGTCGGCCAGCGTCGGCCCCCGCAGGGTCTCTCCGGGGATGATCAGCAGCCACTCGCTGTTCCACACCGAGCGCCCGATCAGCCGGCTGTCGGTGGTCATCTCGTTCGGGTCGTAGCCCTCGTCGTGGTAGGCGCGGATCCGCGAATAGCGCCGGGAGGCGCCGAGCGGCCCCGAGAGCGAGTCGTTGAGCGGGATCCAGTCGGGATTCTGCAGGTCGAGCTCGCCGATCGGGAACGGCACCGGCACCGCCTGGTCGACGATCTTCCACTCCCGGGTGGAGAAATCGAGCGCGTTCGGCGAGCGCAGGACGTCGGCGCCCACCGGCATGAGGTAGACCCGGGGGGTGTTGGAGAGTCCGGTGGCGTCGTAGTTCTCGAACCAGAGCCCGACGGTGCGGATCTTGGTCGCGAAGCGGCTCGAGTCGTAGGTCGAGTCGGCGCCGCCCAGCGGCAGGCCGAAGAAGTTGAGCCCCGACGTGACGGTCGTGCGGAAGCGCAGCACCAGCGCCGGCTCCGGCTGCGAGCCCTGCGGCGCGAACGGCCGGGCCAGGCGCCGGAACTCCGGAAGCTGCCAGATGTCGTCCACCCAGTGCTCGCGCAGCGTCTGCTGCCAGGCCTCGGTCGAGCTGTCGCGCAGCCGCATGAGCTCGCTGCGGAGCGAGAAGCGGTTGGTCTCGGTCTGCGGGTTGTTGAAGCCGAGCTGGCCCTTGAGGACGTCGAAGTTGGCCTTCATCCGGCCCAGCGGATCGGCGAGGCCGCGCGAGCCGACGACCGGTTCGCCGTCGATCACCTCGCCGAGGCTCGAGTGGCGCACGATGTCGGTGAAGAACTCCTGGCCGGCGGCTCCCGACGAGCCGAGCAGGTTGGTCTCGTAGTCGTACGCCGCGGCGGCGAGGTAGACATAGCGCGCCGCGAGGTCGAACTGTGCCTTGTACTTCTGCAGCGCGTCGTTGCGCGCGATGCGGAAGGTGAGATCCTGATAGCGGTACCGCTGCACGTCGGTCGCCGCGCGGGTGCGCAGCACCAGGAGCTCCTCGGTCAGGCGCATCCCCTCGGCGAGCTGGTTGCGGTACTCGACAGCGGTGGAACGCACCGCCTCGAGCTGGTCGAACGCCGCCAGGGCGAGCATCGGCTCCTGCCGCAGCAGGGCCTCGATCTCGCGCACCAGGATCTCGGTCTCCGGGTAGTCGGTCTCCCAGAGCAGCCGGCGGTCGGTCTGCAGGCCGATCAGGTCGCGCATGTTGGACAACCGGTCGACCTGGAAGTCGCTGCCGTCCGCCCCCATCTCGAGGCCGAATCCGACTTGCTCTCCAGTGAGGAGCATGATCGCCCGGATGCCGGCGAGGATCGCGCTGGCGCCCGAGAACGCCCCGTCCTGGATCAGGTCGTTGGTCAGGAACTCCGCACTCGCAGCCGCGACGCCGCGGGCCGTGCCCGCGATCGTGCGCATGGCGCGGGAGGCCGCCGACATCAGCTCGATCTGCAGGTTCAGGCTCCGGGTCTGTTCGATCGACTCGTCGAGGATCTGCACGCTGTCGTCGATGATGCCGTCGTACATCTCGATGAGCTCGACTTTGCTCTGGATCTCGGCGCGCAGGTCGTCGTACTCCAGGCGCGCCCGTTCGAGCGCGGCGAGTGCGCGCAGGTGGTCGGAGTAGATGCGCTGCAGCTCGCCCTCGGAGGCCCGCGAACCGGTCCAGGTGGACGGTTTCACCACCCCGAGCTCGGCGTCGACGCAGTTCTCGATGTGCGTGGGAATCGGCGGTGGCGGCGCGGCGGCACAGCGCTCCGCCTCGCTCGGATAGAGGTCGAGACAGGTCACCGCCGGGTCGACCGGGCGGGTGTAGCAGAGCGACGACGAACCCGAGCTGCCGAAGCCCTCGCGCACCACTCCATTGCCGGGCAGCCCGGTGAGGTCGCGGGCGTCCATGTAGAAGTAGTGCAGCAGGTCCGGCCCGGTGAAGTTCAGAGGGTAGGCCCCGTCGTCCGGATAGGGCGTGCCGAAGACGGTGATCAGCCGGTTGCGCAGGTCGCGCTCCTGATCGGCGACGTTGCGCTCGAAGTCGACCTGCGTGTCCTGGCTCCTGCGCAGCATCTGGGTGACGCGGTTGGCGTGGTCGAAGACCCGCACCGCGTTCTGCAGGGCGCCCTGGGCGCGCAGGTAGATCTGTTCGAAGTGCGTCTGCCCCTGCACCGTCGAGCCGATAGTGAGGAACGACGGATCGATGTCGAACGGCACCACCCCGCGCGCCAGACCCAGGGGGTTGAGCCCCTGGTCGGCCTCGTCGAGGTCGCTCTGCAGGGTGCGGGCGCTCTCGGCGATCTCGCCGAGCTCGGGGACGTGCGCGCGGTCGATCTTGCCGTTCTCGGCGAAGGTGAGCGACCCCTGGTAGCACTCCTGGGAGGGCACCGCGACGCCGGCCGCGACCAGCTCGCAGTTGCGCTCGGCGGCCGTCGGCTGCGTCCAGACAGCGGGCAGGACGGCATTGGTCACCGCCCAGTCGAAGTAGGCGCCCTGAGCGCCGCGGCGGGCCCAGTCGTCGACCCCCCAGGCGCGCGTGCGGTCCGGGTCCTTGTAGCCCTGCCACTGGCCCTGCGGATCCTCGACGAAGGCGTTGCGATAGGTGAGGTGGAGGATCTCGGCGCCGGTGCGGGCGCGCGCGGCGGCCGCGGCGGCGAGCGTGCGCTCGTCGCGGTAGTCGACGAGCTGCGAGCCCTGCAGGATGTTCACCGCTTCGACGCGCGGCTTCCATGTGAAGTTCTCGTGGCGCATCAGGCGCAGGTAGCTCGAGAGCGCCGAGACGTACTGCCCCCAGGCGTCGCCATGGCCCTGCGGATAGAGCTTGCGCGCGTCGGCGGCGTCGATCGTGCCGTTGTGGTCCTCGTCGGTGATGTCGTAGACCTGGGCGTAGGCGGCCTCGCCTTCGCCGGCGGTGAAGTTCCAGGTCAGCCGGTTGTAGACCGGGCGCGTCCCCTTGCGGTCGACGCCGCGCAGCAGCGCGAGCTCCTCGGCAAGCAGCGACGGCAGCTGGTTCTGGAAGGCGTGGATCGACGGCGCCAGCGTCCCGTAGTCGCCGCTCGAGGTGCCGAAACCGATCGTCGGATCGATCGAGTCCGACCAGGCCTCGTTGCCGAGCAGCATCGAGAGGTCGGCGATCCGCCCCGAGACCAGCAGCAGGGCGTTGTCGATCGCCGCCGCCGGAGTGTAGCCCGGATCCTCGACCGTGAGCGCCAGCGCCCGCCGCAGCACCGTCTCGTAGACCTCGATCAGGCCGCGGTCGTTGACGCTGTCGGCGGCGGGATTGAAGGTGATCGGACCCTCGTAGGCCGGACCCGCCTGGCGGACCATGCTGACGTAGGTCGCCACCGGACCGTTCTCGAGGTGGAAGTCGGCGATCCGCTGATGGAAGGGGTTGAGCCCCTGGACGACGCGCTTCACCCAACCCTCGGCGAGCTTCGCCACCGGTTCCGCCGGCGTGCTCGCCGGGTCGCCGCTCCAGGTCGACTGGCCGCAGACGCCGCCCGGCAGCGAGTAGCGCACGAAGAAGTAGGTGTCTCCCAGGTAGTCCGCATTCTCGCCGTCGAGGTCGAGCTGGACCTCGGTGCCGACCGGCGACGCCGACCAGCAGAGCGCGCCGCCGCCGGGACAGGCGGGCCCCGGCGAAGTCGGCGTGCCCCAGTCGCTGCCGGGGCCGCTGTAGATCGCGTCGCGCACCTCGAAGCGCCGCCAGTCGAAGATCACGTTCTCCGGCTCGCCGCCGAAGTCGTTGCCGTGGCGCAGACCGAAGTCGAAGCCGAAGACGTCGGCGCCCGAGAGCGTGAAGGCGACCCCCGGGTAGGGTACGTCGACGCCGCCGACGTTGCCGCAGTCGACGCGCATCGGCCAGAGCTCGACCTGGCGCCCCGGGATGCCGTCGTTGATGGCGACGGTGGCGTAGCCCCTCCCCTTCGCCGCGCCCGCCGAGAGCACCTTGCCGAGCGCGTTCTCGAGTTGGATCGGGTCGCCGCTGGCGTCGAGCCCGACGAGCACCTGGTCCGCTGGATTCGGCAGACCGTAAGGGCTGCGCGTCAAGGCGTAGAGACTGTTCACCCGCGGGATGCAGACCAGCGAATCGTCGATGGCGCTGCAGACGGCATGCAGCGCCGCCCGCTCGTCCTGGGTGATCACGTTCAGCAGCAGCAGCGGATCGGAGCCCGAGACCTGCTGGATCTCGCCCTTGAAACCGAGCCGCAGCCCGACCTCGTCGATCACCAGGCGCCGCCCCAGGTGGGAGGGCGCCCGACTCTTCAGCAGCCGGAAGAGGTCGAGCTCGTTCACCGCGATCGCCACCCAGCGCGTGGCGATCGGGTCGAAGAGCCGCACCAGATTGCGGTCGAGCACCGGCGCGCTCGGCGCGCTCTTGTCGCCTTCGAAGACGACGCGCGCGGCATCGGCGCCGGCGAGGTCGGGAAAGCCGGCGCGCAGGCTGGCGAGCGTCTGCCCGACGAGCAGGGTCGGGATGTTCGCCGGCCAGGAGGCGTTGTAGATCACCGTCGCGTCGGGCAGCCAGCGGCTGCAGCCGCCGGCCGGATAGAACTTGTCCGGCACCCGGCCGGAGTAGAAGAAATCGGCGCTCATCTGGCCGTCGGCGCGCGCGAAGGCCGTACCGTCGGCGGCCTGCCACGAGGGCGTGCCGGCGAGATCCGTCAGGACGGTTCCCGAGCAGTCCTCGAACAGCGAGAGCGGATACGGCTTCGGCACCTTGTTGCCGACCGTGACCGGGAAGGTGAAGCTGTTGGCGATGCCGCTGAAGTCGACCTTGTAGACGCGATGCTGCCAGGGTGAGGCGATCGAGCTCTTCACCTTGAGGACGACGTACGGATCGGAGGCCGCGACGTCGCTCTGCTTGCGCAGCGCGAAGAGCGTCAGGCCGTTCGGATGCGACGGCGACGGAGTGCACCAGGCCGGCACCGGGCTCTGGGTGGTGCACGGCGGCTGCGGATTCGGCGCCGCGATGAAGGCGTGCTCGTCGTTGGGATTGAAGCCGAGATGCGTCGGATCGTTCTCGCTGTAGATCGTCGCCGCGGCGAAGCTCTCGACGCCGGCGGCAGGATTCTCCAGGCTCTGGCAGGCGGCGAGGCAGGCGGCGTTGCCGCCGCAGCGGCAGGAGTCCGCGCCCATCAGCGAATCCGGAAAGAGGATGCCGGCCGGCGTTGCCGGCCACGAGCAGGCGTAGGTACGCGGCACCGTCGGCCAGGCGCGTCCGAAGCCCCCGGCGGCGTACCAGGCGACGCGCATCTGCCGCGTCGCCGTCGTCGTGTTGACCGGCACCAGTGCGCCGAGGCGCGTCGTGACGTCGAAGACGTCCTGGATGTCGATCGGCGAACCAGGCAGCGGATAGCCGAGCCGTGGCGCGTCGCCGTGCTCGAGCGGCACCGGCAGCTCGGTGCCGACCGTGCAGGCTCCGCCGTCCGCCGGCGCCGGCAACCAGTTCTCCCAGGGCACCGACTGCACCACCTGCAGGGCCGGGCCGGCGTACTTGAGAACGCTGTAGCCCGCGGTCGCGCGCTGGAACACGCCGCCGACCACGGCGCTCTCGCCGCCGTCGCCGTAGAGCAGCGCGGCGAAGGCCGGGCTGCCCGTTCCGACCGTGGCCGGAGCGCCTGCGAGGTGGAGCTGAGGGGTGGCCGGCCAGCGGATGACACCGTAGGTCTCGACCGGCGAACCGGGCACCGAGGCGTTGCACGACTCGACCCCCGGGCAGTCCGCCGCCACGCCGCAGACCTGCGTCGTCGTCACCGAGCAGGTGCCGGTGGGCCACTCGAGCGTGACGGTCGTGCCGGCCGGGTGGACGGCGAAGAGCTGCGCCGCCGGCGCATCCCAGTGCAGGAAGGAATCGCCCGACCCGGCCCCGCCGCCGGGCACGCGGGCGCTCGGCTGCACCCCGGCGAGGGTCTTCGGCGGCCGGACGATCGTCTGCGCGGCGACCCAGTCCTCTTCGAAGTACCAGGCGCCGGTGAGCGGGTTCAGGCGGTGCAGGAATTCGACGGCGCCCAGCGGCGAGGGACTGGGAACGAGCGCTCCGCCGCCGAACGAGATCTGGCCGCCGCTGCCGAAGAAGCCGCCGGCGAGGAAGAGGCGCCCGCCTCCGGACGCGAAGCCGCGGGCTCCCACCCCGAGCGTCGTGAAGCTGACCGCCGCGTTGCTCTCCCAGGCCGGGTTGAACAGCGTGCCGGACGGTTCGAGGAGCGCCGCCGTCAGCCCCGTCACCTGTGGCACGCAGCCCGAAGCCGTCTGCGGTGTCGCGAAACGCAGGCCGACGACGCTCAGCCGGCCGCTGGCGTCGGCCGCGAGACCGGACACCGCCGTGTAGCCCGAGAAGCCGGAGATGTTGCGCGCCGTCGGCGTGCCCCAGAAGCTCGCGCCGCTCGCGGCGTCGAGACGGATCAGGATGTTGAAGGGACCGAAGATCTGGCAGGTCGGCGGAAGACCGTTCACGAACAGCGCGTTGAAGGAGGAGACCGTCGCCCAGACCGAGAGCCCGTCGACGGCGATCTCCATGTCGTTGACGTTGCCCCAGTTGATGTCCTCCGGCGAGGCGCCGCCACCGTTGAAGATCTTCCGCCAGCTGAAGTTGTGCGCCGCGAAGCTGTATCCGCCGAGGAACGCATAGTTGCCTTCGCGCCCCGCGATGGCGAAGACCGCGCCCTGCCCGGTCGTCCGCGCCTTGACGACGTCGAAGTGCTTGCCGCCGCCGCTGCCCAGCGGCTGCAGCCGGTTGGCGAGCGACAGCTGAAACGGCTCGGATTCGAAGACCTCGGCGCGCACCTGATTGTCGCAGTCGCCGCGCCCGTTCAACGTCACGAGCATCTTCGCGTTCGCCGCCGATCCGGCCACCGCGATGCCGGTGAATTCGACGTGGTCTTTGCAGTAGCCGTCATGGTTCGCCGGCAGGGTGCTGGTAGCGGCGATCTGCACCGGCACCGCCGGCTGGCCCGGCAGCGCCACCGGCTGCGTCAGCCGGGCGAGGAAGACCGAGGATGCGTTGGCGCCGATGGCGTGCGTGATGTCGGTCTGCCCCACGGTGACGACACCGAGGTTGGTGGTGGAGTTGGAGCGCAGGTACACGCCGCCGACGATGACGTCGGGATGACCGGTGACCGCCTCGGTGAGGGCCAGGCGCGCCCGCGGCAGGTTGTCCAGCGTGTTCACGAACATGTCGACCTGCGGCTGCGCGATCTTGACGATCCACTGGCAGTCGCCGACTTCGTTGTACTTCGCCACGAACAGGTTCTGGGTGCCGTCCGGCGAGCTGACGACCTCCGCGCCGCACTGCACCGGCGCGGTGAACTCGGCCAGCACGTAGGCGTTGCCGGCGCCGTCGACGACCAGCTGGTGGCCGGCGTAACTGCTCGCCTGCGTATTGGTCAGCAACGGCAAGGCGGCGCGGACGGGCGTGGCCGCGGCGGCCAGGCCGGCGACGCAGCCGAGGAGCACGAGCGCGCGGCGGCGGGGCGAAGTCGGTCGCAGGTTCGGTCGCATGAGCTCTCTCACTTGAGCGTCGGAACGGTCGAGACGCGGATCAGTCGGTAGGTGCCCGAGAGGTTCACGGGCAGGCGGTGGAGACCGGTGATCTGCTCCGAGTAGCAGCCGGTCAGGCGGCGGGTCCGCCAGTCGAGCTGCGGCTCGGCGTCGGGATCGTCGGGGTCGACGGCCGGGTCGACGGTATCGAAGAGCAGCTCGAGCGAGCGCGCGATCGGGAAGCGGAAGCGGCTCGCGCACTCCGCGATGCAGGTGGCGTAGGACGGCGAGATCGGGTCGCAGCCGCACTCGCCGCCGAGGTCGCGGTGGTATTCGTGCCGGTACGGGTTCGTCGGATGGTCCCACGGCAGGCTGAGGCCGGCGGTGAGCCGTCCGCCCGGTGCGAAGCCGCTCTGCACCGCGACCGGCAGGCCGCCGGCGGCGTCCGCCTGGGCCGGGTCGAAGTCGAAACCAGCGGCCGCCAGCCGCACCGGCACCGTCTCGCCGCCGCGGCTGGTGATCCCGCCGAGCCCGGCGACCCGCGCCGCATCGGTGGCGAGCACGTCGCACGGCGCCCCGGGCAGCGCCGCTTCGGGATCGCAGGCCTGCACGACCTCCTTGAGCAGCCGCACGACGCCGCCCTGGTCGACGTGCAGCAGGATGCGCAGGTCCATCGTCGCGCCGCAGGAGTTGCAGACCCCGTCCTGGTTGGCGCCGCAGACGCAGGTGCACTCCGGCGCCGGCGCGCCGCAGGCGCAGGGGCGGTAGGTCAAAGGATCGACCGTCGCCGGGTCCGGCGCCAGGGCGCCGTGCACCTCGGCCACGCGGTCGATCCGGATCGTCCCCACCCACAGTCCGGTCGGCAGGAGCGGGTCGGCGATCGGCGCGGCGCCGGCTCCGGGCTCGGCGGCGAAGGGGATCCAGCGCCGGGTCCCCTGGCCGCGCAGCGTGGCAACGGCTTCCGTCGGTGCGGTGACCGCGCTGCGCTGGACGCCGAGCTCGATCATCCACGGCCTGTCGAGCGGCAGCTGGAAGGGCAGTGTCGCCGGCAGCAGCGGCCAGCCGATCGCCGGCGAGCGGCCGGTGCGCTCGCGCTCCTCCTCGTAGACGAGCTTGCCGACAGCGGCACCGGCCTCGAGGGTGACGGCGAGCGCTGCGAGGTCGCGGTTGTCGACGCGCAGCGGCAGCCGGTCGAGCGTCGCGCCGAAGGCGAGTCCGTCCTTGAGCGGCACCTCGACCGCGAAGGGTCCCTCGAAGCTCGAGGCGCCTTCGGTCCAGATCCAGAACGCTTCGCCGGTGCGCAACGCATCGCCCGCCGCGAGCGGGCTCCAGGTGCCGTTCGGCGCCAGCCGGAAGGCGGCGCGGCCGGCGTGGGCGGTCGAGCCGCGGAAGAAGGTCTGCAGCGTCGGAGCGGCACTGGTGGGATCGACCGGCACGCCGACCAGGTTGTAGGACGACGGCAGCCAGTGCGGGGCGCGCAGCGACGGGCGGCCGGTGACCGTCCAGGTCGCCGGCGAAGTGACCCGGATCAGGTAGGGACGGTAGGCCTTCACCGCCTGCAGGTTGTTGACGAACGACTCCGGCCGCTCCGGCGGGAAGTAGCCGAGGAAGTCGGTCATCTGCTGCCGCTCTTCGCTCGGATCCTGGACGAAGTCGATGCCCGCGCGCGGATTCCAGGTCCAGACGCTGCTGAGCGGCAGACCGCTGAAGACCGTCTCGGCGTCGCTGGGCTCGGGCTGCACTTCGAGCCAGACGGCGTTCCAGCCGGTGACCAGGCTGAACTGTTGCGTGCACAGGCCGCCGGAGCAGCTCTCGTTGTAGGCGTAGGCTGGAAATGCGGTCGCGCCGAACAGGCTCGCGATCAGGAGGACGGAACAACGGCGGGACAGGTGCATTCGACTTACCTCTCTCCGGGCAACGGCGGAGGCCGGACGGCGACGGGCTCGAGGGTCTCGAACAGCGCCTCATCGACGGCTACGGGGAAATTCGCGGCCAGCGCCGCGCTCTGGGCGGCGCGCAGCGCCTGGTGCTTCGCGCGCAGGAGCTCGCTGCGCAGGATGTCGCTCACGCTCGAGAGCGGGCGCAGGCGGCTCTCCTCCCGCGCGGTGAGGCGGACGAGGTAGAAGCCGTTGGCGCTTTCGACGAGCGGCGCGAGCGCGCCGGGGCGGTCGAGGGCGAAGAGGGCGGCGGTGACTTCGGAGGGCCAGCGGCTGCTCTCGCCCGCGGCGAGCCAGCCGATATCACCGCCGCGATAGCGGCTCGCCGGCTCCTCCGAATAGGTGACGGCGAGAGCGCCGAAGTCCGCCGTTTCGGGCGGCAGCCGCCGCGCCTCGTCGAGCGCCTTCTCCGCCCGCCGCTCGGCCGCCCGGCGATCGGTGCCTTGGTCGGCCGCGATCCAGATCAGCGCCGCGCGCGAGCGCGCCGGGAGGCGGAAGCTCTCCTGCCGCGCGGCATAGGCCGCCGCGACTTCTTCGTCGGTGACCGCGAGGTCGGCGCGATGGCTCTCGACCCACTGCTCGTCGAGGCGCCGCACCAGGGCCTGCTCGCAAGAGGCGACGAGCTCCGGGTCGCGGGCGAGGCCGGCCGC
>JBGARM010000072.1:0-10547 GCA_044230215.1 Thermoanaerobaculia bacterium
TAGTCACCGCGCCCGAGCGCGGCCATGCGCCGGCCGACCGCGCTCGCCTCGAGGGTCGAGGCGAGGTACGTGGCGCGCACGCCGCGCGCGGCGAGCGCCGTCACTTGATCGTGCATGAGCGCGATGAGCGGCGAGACGACGATGCCGGTACCGGGCCGCAGAATCGCCGGAATCTGGTAGCAGAGCGACTTGCCGCCGCCGGTGGGCAGGAGCACGACGGCGTTCCTCCCGGCGACGAGGGTGTCGACGATCGCCTCCTGCTCGCCGCGGAATTCGGCGTAGCCGAAGAGCCGCAGGAGGACGCTTCGCGCCGCTTCGCTCAATACCGTCGGCCGGCGAGCGGAGCGCTCATCGCGTCGCGTCCGCGAGACCGATGCGCGCGAGCAGGGCCTGTTCGACCTCGTCCACGGGCAGCGTGCTCAGGATGCCGCGATGCGTCGCGCAGTCGCGGCGATGACAGGGGAAACAGGGCGGACGCCGGGAGAGCACCCGGTCGGCGCGATTCCACGGCCCGTTGCGCGCCGGATCGGTCGGGCCGAACAGAGCGACGGCGGGGGCGCCGACCGCACAGGCGAGATGCAGCGGGCCGGTGTCGGCGGCGACGATCGCGCGCGCCCGACGGGCGAGCGCGGCGAATTCGAGCAGCGATGCCGGGAAGCAGGCGATCGCCGTCCCGCCCGAGGCGGCGACGACGCGCTGGGCCAGGCCCTCCTCGCCTGGCCCCCAGCTGACGAGCGTCGGAATGCGGCGCCGGGCGAGGCGCGAGGCGAGCTCGCCGTAGCTCTCGGCCGGCCAGAGTTTCGAGCTCCAGCCGCCGCCGGGATGAAAGAGCACCGGCCGCTCGAGGCCGAGCGCCGCGAGCTCGCGATCGACCCGGGCGGCCTCGCGCTCGAACGGCGGCAGCGGAAAGTCGCGGTTGCCGACGGCGTCGAGCCCGAGGGCGGCGAGCAGCGCGAGATTCTTGTCGATGACGTGCACGACGCCGGCCGGCAGCGCGTGGCGCTCGCTGAGCAGCAGCGACGACATCGGCTCGCGGCGTGCCGGTCCGCCCCAGCCGATGCGCCGCCGCGCGCCGCTGGCGCGCGCCCAGAAGCCCGACTTCCACAGCCCCTGCATGTCGAGCGCGATCTCCGGACGCGCGGCGCGCAGCGCCGCGATCGCGCCGGAGACCGCGCCCGGCCGGAACGGACGGCTGGCCGGGATCTCCACGCAGGCGGCGACCGCGGAGTTGCCGGCGACGAGCGGCCGGCCGGCCGGCTGCACCGCCCAGACGACCTCGTAGCTCGCCGCGGCGAGCGCTGCCGCCGCCGGCAGGGTATGCACGATGTCGCCGATCGCCGACAGGCGGACGAGCAGGAGGCGCTGGTGGGCGGCAGCGATCGCGTCGCCGGCGGCAGGGGAAGGGGACGGGTGGGCTGGAGGGGGAGAGGCCGGCAGCATTGGAGTCCTGCATGCTAGCCGATCCGGCACGGTCGGCAGCAGCGGCTTCGGGCGGGATTCGCCGGTGCGCCGCCGCCGTCCGCCGACAGAACGATGACAGCGCCGGCGGCGCGGCGTACGTTTCACCCAGAGCGCCGGAGTTGCCTGGCGCCGGGGAGGATGAGATGGGCAGAATCGGGACGGAGATGGTGAATCGACTGATCTGGGGACTCTTTCTGATCGCCATCGGCGCGATGCTGCTGGCGGTGAACCTGGGCTGGGAAGTGCCGCGCGGCGTCTGGAACTACTGGCCGTTCCTGCTCATCGCCATGGGCACGGCGAAGATGCTATTCGGTCGCGCGAACGGGGGTGGCGGCGGCTTCTGGCTGATCCTCGCCGGGCTCTACGGCTGGATCAGCATCTGGAACGTCGGCGGACTCACCTGGGGCACCGCCTGGCCGATCTTCGTCATCGCCGGCGGGCTGTCGGTGATCCTCAAGCCGGTCTTCTGTCGCGGTGGCCGCGCGGCGGGTGACGGCCGGTCCGGCGGCAGCGCGACCGCGCCGCAGGGGGTCGACCATGCCGGCTGAGCGGGAGCTTCAAACGGAGAGCGGTGCGGTCGCCTGGTTCTCGCCGCGGCTCATCCTCGGTCTGGCGATCGCCGTCCTCGGCAGCCTGATGCTGCTCGACAACCTCAATGTCATCGAAGCCGATCCGCTCTACCGCTATTTCCTCCCCGGGGTCCTGCTCGCGGTCGGCCGTTCGGTGCTCGTGCAGGGCAGCATCTGGGGGTGGGTGTGGATCGTCGGCGGCGGCTGGGTGCTGGCGGAGAAGCTCGACCTTGTCGAGCTGAGCTTCTTTCAGCTGTTTCTTCCAGCGGTGCTCCTGCTGGTCGGCGGTTCGCTCGTCTACCGCACCTTCGTGCGGCCGCGGACGAGCGCCCCGGGGCCGGACGATCCCGCGAGCTACGTCCGCGCCTTCGCCGTGATGAGCGGCAACGAGCGGCGCGGCATCGCCTCGACCTTCCGCGGCGGCGACCTCGCCGCCTTCATGGGCGGCGTGACGCTCGACCTGCGGCAGGCGAAAATGACTCCCGAAGGGGCGGTTCTCGACGCCTTCGCCTTCTGGGGCGGGATCGAGATCAAGGTGCCCGAGAGCTGGCAGGTGCGCGGCGAGGTGATCCCGCTGATGGGCGGCTTCGAGGACAAGACGCGGCCGAAGCCGGGCGCCGTCGAGGGCACGCTGGTCATCCGCGGCTTCGCCATCATGGGCGGAGTCGAGGTCTCGAACTGAGCGGCCGGCCATGCACCCGATGATCGAACGCCCCGTCCGCCTCGTCGCCTATCTCGGCGTCGCCGCGATGTTCGGGGTGCTCCTCGCCCTGCTCGTGCAGACGATCGCGCCAGGGAGCCTGCGCGGTGCTCTGGCGCTCTGCCTGCCGCTCGCACTGGTCTACGGTTTCCAGTGCCTCTCGGTCTGGTACCCCGTGCGGCAGCTGCCCTCGAGCCGCGCCGGCGCCCCGCAGCTCGTCCTCCTGTTGACCCTGGCGTCGTTCGCCTCGGCGGCGATCTGGACGGCGGCGGGCCATCTCTGGGCGGCGGCGCTCGCCGGGTCGGCCGGCTTCGCCGATCTGCCGGCGCGCTTCGCCATCGTCCTGCCGCTGTTCTTCGTCCTCGGCGTCTTCCTCTTCGTCCTGGCGACGCTGGTGCACTTCCTGTTCGTCGTCGTCGAGCGCTCGCGCGCCGCCGAGCGCCGCGGGCTCGAGCGCGAGGTCCACGCCCGCGAGGCCGAGTTGAAGTCGCTCAAGGCGCAGCTCGATCCGCACTTTCTCTTCAACAGCCTGAACTCGGTCTCGGCGCTGATCGGCTCGGACCCGCCGGCGGCCAGGAGAATGTGCTATCTGATGGCCGGCTTCTTCAGGAAGAGCCTGGGGCTCGGCCAGAAGGAGCAGATCGCGCTCGCCGAGGAGATCTACCTCGCCGAGACCTATCTCGCGATCGAGGAGGTGCGCTTCGGCGCCCGCCTGCGCAGCCGTTTTCGCGTCGCCGAGGCGACGCTGGCCTTCGCCGTGCCGCCGCTCGTGTTGCAGCCGCTGATCGAGAATGCCGTCCATCACGGCATCGCGCACCTCGTCGAGGGGGGCGAAGTGACGATCGCCGCCGAGCGGCAAGGCGAGCATCTCGAGCTCGTGGTCGAGAATCCGTGCGATCCCGACCGCCCGGCGTCGCGCGGCGCCGGAGTCGGCCTCGCCAACGTCCGGGCGCGCATCGAGGCGCTCTACGGGCATCGCGCCCGCGTCGACGTCGGGGCGTCGCCGGAGAGCTATCGCATCCGCATCCTTCTGCCCATCGTTCCGGCGGCCTGAGGGCGGGTAGGCGCAAGTGAGAGGATTCCACCGATGCGCGTCCTGATCGTCGACGACGAGGATCTCGCCCGGGCGGTGCTGCGCGAGCTCCTGGCCGCGCATCCGGAGGTCGAGGTCGTCGGCGAGGCCGCCAACGGCTTCGCCGCGGTGAAGCTCGCCGAGGAGCTCGCGCCGGACCTGCTCTTCCTCGACATTCAGATGCCGAAGCTCTCCGGTTTCGAGGTGATGGAGCTCGTCGGAGAGAAGGTCGCGGTCGTCTTCGTCACCGCCTACGACGAGTTCGCGCTCAAGGCGTTCGACGTTCACGCGGTCGATTACCTGCTCAAGCCGGTCGAGCCGGCCCGCCTCGCCGAGGCGATCGCGCGCGCGACAGCGCGGCTCGCGCAGGAGCAGACACAGCCGTCGGGCATTCCCACACGGCCGTCGGCGGTGGCGGTGGCGGCGGCGGCGCGCCCTCCCGGGCGCCCGCTCGAGCGCGTGCTGATTCGCGAGGAGGGGCGCGTGCACGTGCTGCCGCTCGCCAAGATCGACTTCGTCGAGGCCAAGGACGACTATCTGTCGTTTGCGGTGGCCGGCAAGCGCCTGCTGAAACAGCAGACGATGGGCGAGCTCGAGGCGCAACTCGACGAAACCCGCTTCGTGCGTGTGCATCGCTCGTACCTGCTGAACATCGAGCGTCTCGCCCGGCTCGAGCTCTACGCCAAGGACAGCTGGATCGCGATCCTCGCCGACGGCACGCGCATTCCGGTCTCGCGCTCCGGGCACGCGAAACTGAAGGAGCTGCTGGGATGAGAACGAAAGGAGCCGTGTGCTGATCGAAGTCGAGAGGCTGGTCAAGGAATACGAAGGACATCGGGCCCTGGCAGGAGTCGATCTGGCGATCGCCGGCGGCGGCACGGTCGGCCTGCTCGGGCCGAACGGCGCCGGCAAGACGACGCTGGTCGAGATCCTCGAGGGCCTGCGCGAACCGACCTCCGGCCGGGCGACGGTCCTGGGACTCGATCCGCGGCGCGACGCGAAAGCCCTGCGCCTGCGCATCGGGGTGCAGCTCCAGGCGACCGCGCTGCCGCAGGAACTGCGGATCTCGGAGGTCCTGCGCCTCTATGCCGCGCTCTACCCGCGCACGCTCGCGCCGCGAACGGTGCTCGAGCAGGTGGAGCTCACCGGCAAGGAGCGCGCTCTGGTGCGCACGCTCTCCGGCGGCGAACGCCAGCGCCTGGCGCTCGCCCTGGCGCTGCTCCACGACCCGGAGCTCCTGATCCTCGACGAGCCGACGGCGGCGCTCGATCCGGTGGCGCGGCGGGGCGTGCATGCCATCGTCGAGCGCCTCGCCGCGGCGGGCAAGACCGTCCTCCTGACCACGCACTACATCGAGGAGGCCGAGAAGCTCTGCAAGCGGGTGATCCTCCTGCGCCAGGGGAAGATCGTCGCGGACGGCTCGCCGTTCGAGCTCATCGGCCGTGCCGCCGGGCTTTCCACCCTGTGGATCGAGGTCGAGGGGCCGTTCGACGCCGGCCCGCTCGAAGCCGCCGGGGCCGTCGCGCAGGGGAGCGAAGGCCGTCATCTGCGCTTCGCGGTCGCCGATCCGGGGGCGGTGATCGTGGCGCTGGGCGACCTTCTCCGCGCCGGCGGCGGCAAGCTGGTCGATCTCCGGATGCGCCGGCCGACGCTCGAGGACGTCTATCTCGAGTGGATGGGCGAGAGCGAAGCGCAGAGCCTCAGGGAGGAGAACATCGTATGAGCGTCGTCCGCAGCTCTCTGGCCCTGGCCAAGTCTTACCTGATCGAGAACTCGCGCTCGCGAACGGCGCTGTTCTGGACCTTCGCCTTTCCGCAGCTGTTCCTCTTCGTCTTCGCCTTCGTCTTCGCCGGCGGGGAGTCGCAGAAGGTCGCCTACATGATGCCGGGTCTGTTGACGCTCACGACCATCACTTCGGCCTTCTTCGGCTATTCGATGCGGCTCGTCGCCGAGCGCGAGCGCGGGGCGCTGCGCCGCCTGCGGGTCACGCCGACGCCGGCCGGAGCCGTCGTCGCCGGGCACATGATCCACGCCATGGTGAACCTCTCGGCTTCCCTGCTGTTCCAGCTCGCGCTCGCCAAGCTGATCTTCCGTTTTCCGCTCCAGGGCTCGCTCGGCAGCCTCCTGCTCATGCTTCTCGCGGGCGAGCTCGCCTTCGTGCCGCTCGGGCTGTTCATCGGCTGCATCGGGCGGGACACGCGTTCGGCGCCGGCGCTCAACAATCTGATCGTCTTTCCGCAGATGTTCCTCTCCGGCAGCGCGATGCCGTTCTTCCTCCTCCCGGCATGGGTGCAGAAGGTGGGCCGCCTGCTGCCGGCGACCTACCTAAACGAGGGACTGCAGCGGGTGATGATCGGCGGGGCGCCGACCGTGGCGCTCGCCGGTCCGATCGCCGTGCTGCTCGTGTTCGGCGCCATCGGACTGGTGCTCAATTCGCTGCTCTTCCGCTGGGAGTCGTCGGACCCCCTGCCGTTCGGGCGCATGGCTGGCGGCGTCGCCCTGCTGGCGCTGGCGCTCGGGGCGGTCGCCCTCTGGGGCCCGGTGCTGAGCATGGCTTCACCTCCCGGCCACTGAAGGGAGTTGTACACTCGGGCCATGACGAATCTGCCGGTCCGCGATCGCTCGAGCCTCGGGCCGATAATGGGTTTGGCCGCGGGCGTCGTGGTCGTGGCCGGGTTGAAGCTCGCCGCGCCGGTGCTCGTACCGGTAGCCTTTGCCCTCTTCCTCGCCATCCTCGCCATGCCGCTCCTGCAGTGGATGGCGAACAAGGGCTGGCCGCCCTTCCTCGCCGTGCTGGTGACCATGCTTCTCCTTGCCCTCGTCGCGGCGCTCTTCGTCGTGCTCTTTCTCGGCTCGGTCGGCGAGCTGCGCGAAGTCGGTCCGCACTACTACGAGCAGCTGAACGAGCGCATCTCCTACACCGTCGACTGGTGGCAGGCGAAGGGGATCTCGATCCTCGACTGGGTGCCGGCGAAGTGGCGCGAACCGGAGACGCTCGCCGACCTCGCCGGCGGCACGGTGAAGGGGCTGGTGCACCTGTTCTCGCAGGCGATGATCGTGCTTCTGACCCTGATCTTCATCCTCTTCGAGGCCCTGGTGATGCCGCGCAAGCTCGAGCGCCTGCCGTTGCCGCTGCGCGAGCCCTTGTCGCGTTTCGGCGCGGTGTCGCAGGAGCTGCAGCGCTACCTGCTCATCAAGACCCTGATGTCGGCGCTCATTGCGGTCGCGGTCGGGCTCTGGGTGGCGGTGCTGGGTGTCGACTTTCCCGTGCTCTGCGCGCTGGTCGCCTTCGCCTGCCATTTCATCCCCAACGTCGGTGCGGCCCTCGCCGCGGCGCCCGCCATGCTTTTCGCCTTCATTCAGTTCGACCTCATTCAGGCCCTGGTCGTCGGGCTCGGCTATCTGGTGATCGGGACGCTGCTGGGCAATCTCGCCGAGCCGGCCCTGTTGGGAAAACGGCTCGGAATGTCGACCCTGGTGGTCTTCCTCTCTCTGGTCTTCTGGGGCTGGCTGTGGGGTCCCGTCGGCATGCTTCTCTCCGTGCCGCTGACGGTGACCATCAAGATCCTGCTCGAGCGCTCCACGACCTGGGGCTGGGTCGCGATCCTCCTCGACTCCGGGGAGCTCGCGAAGGCCCCGGGGCGCGACGAGGCCGCGCGGCAGAACTCCTAGGATCCAGGCGGAAACAGTGGGCCCGGCCGCCTCGGCGCGCGGGCCAAGCAGGCCCGGCCGTTGACTTTCGGCCGCAAGTCCGTATCATTGGCTGGAATTCGGACTGTCTAAGTCCTGATTCCCCGAGGCGCCCACCATGATCCGCATGACGAAGCAGACCGACTATGGGTTCGTCCTGCTCACCCGACTGGCCGCAGAACCGGGTGCGGCAATGAACGCGCCGGAGCTTTCGGCGGAGACGAAGCTCCCGCTGCCGATGGTGAGCAAGATTCTCAAGCTCCTGGTCAGAAAGGGCTTGCTGGCGTCCCATCGGGGAGTCAAGGGTGGCTACGCGTTGGCCCGTCCAGCGGCCGAAATCCATGCCGCGGAGATTCTGCGGGCGCTCGAGGGGGCGGTGGCGCTCACGGTCTGTATCGAAGGCTCGCCGGGAGAATGCGACCGCGAGCACTTCTGCACCGTGCGCGGGCCGTGGCAACGGATCAACAAAGCGGTCTTCGACGCCCTCGCCGAGGTGACGCTCGCCGAGCTCGCCGGCGAAACGGCCCCGCGCCTGGCGCAGTTGGGACCCGGCCTCGCCGGGGCGCTGGCCCGGCTCGGACCGGGCCGCGAAGAGCAGGGCAGCCGGATCGACGCGCATTGACGCTGGAGACGAGATGACCACCACCGATACTCAGACCATCGAACAGCTGGCCACCCAGGAGTACAAGTTCGGTTTCATCACCGACATCGAGCAGGAGACCCTGCCTCCGGGTCTCTCGGAAGAGACCGTGCGCAAGATCTCGGCCTTCAAGAAGGAGCCGGAATGGCTCCTCGAATGGCGCCTGAAGGCCTATCGCCACTGGTTGTCGATGTCCGAACCGACCTGGCAGAACGTGCACTACCCGGCCATCGACTATCAGTCGATCATCTATTACGCCGCGCCCAAGTCGCAGAAAGACGGCCCGCAGACGCTCGCCGACGTCGATCCGGAGCTGCTCAAGACCTACGAGAAGTTGGGCATCCCGCTGCACGAGCGGGCGGCGCTCGCCGGCGTCGCCGTCGACGCGGTCTTCGACTCGGTCTCGGTCGCGACGACCTTCAAGGCCAAGCTCCACGAGATGGGGATCATCTTCTGCTCCTTCTCGGAAGCGGTACGCGAGCATCCCGAGCTGGTGCAGAAGTACCTGGGCTCGGTGGTGCCGTACTCCGACAACTTCTTCGCCACCCTGAACAGCGCCGTCTTCTCCGACGGTTCGTTCGTCTTCGTGCCGAAGGGCGTCAAGTGCCCGATGGAGCTCTCGACCTACTTCCGGATCAACGCCAGGAACTCGGGCCAGTTCGAGCGCACCCTGATCGTTGCCGAGGAGGGGGCCGCGGTCTCCTATCTCGAAGGCTGCACCGCGCCGATGCGCGACGAGAACCAGCTGCACGCCGCCGTAGTCGAGCTCGTGGCCCACGCCGACGCCTCGATCAAGTACTCGACGGTGCAGAACTGGTACCCCGGCGACAAGGAGGGCAAGGGCGGCATCTTCAACTTCGTCACCAAGCGCGGCAAGTGCGAGGGGGCGCGCTCGAAGATCTCCTGGACCCAGGTCGAGACCGGCTCGGCGATCACCTGGAAGTACCCGTCGGTGATCCTCAAGGGCGACCACTCGATCGGCGAGTTCTACTCCGTGGCGGTGACCAACAACTATCAGCAGGCCGACACCGGCACCAAGATGATCCACATCGGCAAGAACACCCGCTCGACGATCGTCTCCAAGGGCATCTCCGCCGGCCACGGCCAGAACACCTATCGCGGCCAGGTGAAGATCCTCGCCGGCGCCGACGGGGCGCGCAACTTCTCGCAGTGCGACTCGATGCTCATCGGCGAAAAGTGCGGCGCCCATACCTTTCCGTACATCGACGTGCAGAACCCGACCGCCCGCATGGAGCACGAAGCCTCGACCTCCAAGATCGGCGAAGACCAGATCTTCTACTGCAACAGCCGCGGCATCGAGACCGAAGACGCCGTCTCGATGATCGTCAACGGCTTCTGCAAGGAGGTCTTCAAGGAGCTGCCGATGGAGTTCGCGGTCGAAGCGCAGAAGCTCCTGTCGGTGTCGCTGGAAGGAAGTGTCGGGTAGCAGGAGAGAACGTATTCCGGCGATCTCTCGGAGCAGCCCTCCTCCCGACGAGGGGTGGCCGGACCGAGGGCTCCCATGGGCGCGGAGCGCGCTTCTTCAGCGCGAGCACCCATGGGAAGCGGGCCGGACAGGACCCCGAGCAAGATGTTCGGGACTTCGAAAATGACTGAGTGAAGGAGTGGGAAGATGCTGCTAGACATCCAGAATCTGCACGCCAACGTCGAAGGCCGCGAGATCCTCCGCGGCATCGACTTGAAAGTGAATCCCGGCGAAGTCCACGCCATCATGGGCCCCAACGGCTCCGGCAAGTCGACCCTCGCCCAGGTGCTCGCCGGCCGCGACGCCTACGACGTCACCGACGGCAAGGTCCTGCTCGACGGCAAGGATCTCCTCGACATGGCGCCGGAGGAGCGCGCCCGCGAGGGCGTCTTCCTCGCCTTCCAGTACCCGGTCGAGATCCCCGGCGTCTCGAACACCTACTTCCTCAAGGCGGCGGTGAACGCCGTGCGCAAGCACCGCGGCCAGAGCGAGTACGACGCCATCGACTTCCTGAAGCTCGTCAAGCAGAAGGTGAAGCTCGTCGGCCTGGACGACTCCCTCCTGCAACGCCCGGTCAACGAGGGCTTCTCGGGCGGCGAGAAGAAGAGGAACGAGATCTTCCACATGGCCGTCCTCGAGCCGCGCCTGTGCATCCTGGACGAGACCGACTCCGGCCTCGACATCGACGCCCTGCGAACGGTGGCGGAAGGCGTGAACGCGCTGATGAACCCGGACATGGGACTGCTGCTCATCACGCACTACCAGCGCCTGCTGAACTACATCAAGCCGCAGCACGTCCACGTACTCATCGCCGGCCGCATCGCGCGGTCTGGCGGCCCTGAACTCGCGCTGGAGCTCGAGGAATCCGGGTACGACGAACTGGAAGCCGCGCTGGCGACGGCCTGACAACCCGCGAAGGGGGATTGCAC
>JBGARM010000073.1:0-10512 GCA_044230215.1 Thermoanaerobaculia bacterium
GAAGCGCTCGGGCGGTATCCGCAGGGGCGAGAAGAAGAGCTCGAGGTCGATCTCGCTCGCCGCCTCCTCGAGAATCACCACGCCGGCACGGAGGCCCTCGAGCACCAGAGCGTTGGTGAGCTCCAGCACATCGGCCACGCCGCCGAAGACGCCCATCATCGGCAGCACGAAGAGGACGTCGTAGGGCTCGCTCGAGCGCGCGCCCGTCCACTCGCCGGTCGCCGCGTCGCGCAGCGCGCCGAGCTCGTTGCGGCGGTTGAACTCCGCCACCTCGGTTTCGTAGAGGTGCCGCCAGCGCGCCATCAGCAGCTCGCGATTCCTGGCGAAGCGCGCGTCGCTGTCGGAGAAGCTCGCCCCCTGGCGGTGGTAGACGAAGACGTCGTCGGCGACGACGCAGCGCCAGCCGCCGGCGCGGGCGCGGAAATGGAAGTCGGTCTCCTCGCAGTAGCCGCGCTCGAACGCCTCGTCGAAGACGCCGAGCGTGGCGATCACCTCGCGCTTGACCAGCAGGCAGAAGCCGACGACGGTGGTGACGTCCGGGTAGAGGCCCGGCGCGCGCTCGGCGACCCGGCGCGCGAACGAGAAGACGTCCTCGCCGGGCGGAATCTTCACCGACAGGTTGACCGCGCTGTTCGACAACGGGCAGCACATGCCGATTCCGGGCTCGCGGCCGAGCCGCTCGACCATGCGCTCGAGCGCCCCCGGGGTGAGCAGGGTGTCGCTGTTCAGCAGGCAGACGTAGGGCGCATCGGAGAACAGCAGCCCGCGGTTCGCGGTCTGGACGAAACCCAGATTGACCGGGTTTTCGAGCAGGGTGATCCCCTCCTGCTCGCGCAGCCACTCGGTCGTGCGGCGGTCGCTGGCGTCGTTGATCACGACGATGCGGGCCCAGGCGGGGGCGAAGGCGCGCACCGTGCGCAGGCAGTCGCGGGTGGCCCGCAACGCGTTGTGGACCGGGATGACGAGGTCGAGCTGGACGGTCATCGGCCGAGGAGCTTGGCCTTGAATCTCCACCAGCGCGAGAGAGTGCGCCAGGAGGTCGAGGCGTAGATCTGCTGCAAGGTGGCGAGGAGAGCGCTCTCGCGCTCGCCGGCGGCCTGAAGCTGGCGCGCGGCGTCGCCGCGGAAGGCGGCGAGATCGGCTTGCAGGCGCGCGACCGTGCGTGCGCTCTGCTCGAGCTCGGCGGCGAGCCCGACCGTCCGCGCCGACTCGGCGGCCAGCCGTTCGGCGAGCTGGGCGCGCTCGGTGCGCAGCAGCCAGGCCTCGTTCTGAAAGCTGTCGACGAGGGCGGTCTGGGTGGCGACGCTGTGCCGGTGCCAGTGCTTCTCGAACAGCTTGCGGCGGGCCGCCTCGGCCTCGACCCCGTGCCAGGGGGTGACGGTGGTGGCGTTCGACTGGTCGTCGCGCACACGATAGATGGCGGTGATCCCGGCGATGCGATGGAAGCGCCCGCGCTCGGCCAGGCGGAGCATGAAATCCCAGTCTTCGAGGATGTCGAAGCTCTCGTCGTAGCGCAGGTCGGTGGCGGCGTGCATCAGCCCGATGAGCGAGATGTAGTTCGACGACAGCAGCCGGTGGGGGTCGAACGGCTGGCCGTAGACCACCAGCCGGCGCCCCTCGTGGTAGCGCCCGTCCGGGCCGAGGCGCTGCTCGACCTGTTCGACGTCGGTGTAGGCGACGCGATAGGAGTCGCTGCCGGCGAGGAAGCGGGCCAGGGTCTCGAGATGGTTCGGGAGGTATAGGTCGTCGTCGTCGAGATAGGCGATGAACCGGCCGCGCGCGGCGTCGAGGCCGGCGTTTAACGCCAGCGATCGGCCGTGCGGCGGCGCGCGGTGCAGGAGAGTGAGCCCGCCGTCGCCGGGCGACGACGCGAGGAGCTCTGCCGGCGGCGCGCTGCCGCCGTCCGCGACCACCAGGGTCTCGAAGTCACGCAGCGTCTGGGCGCCGAGGCTCGCCAGGGCTTCAGCGAGCAGCGCCGGCCGGTCGCGCGTCCTGACGATGACGGAAACGAGAGGCGACGCCATGGCTGGAGCGGACGCTAACACGCGGCGGGTCGGCGGATCCCCGAGCTCAACCCGCGGCGGCTTCGCGGCGCAGCAGGACCAGCGTGCGGTCGTCGGCGTAGGGCACGCCGCGGACGAACTTCTCGAGCGCCTGGTCGATGCCCTCGGCGACCGCATCGAGCGGCGCTTCGCGCAGCGCGACGAGAAATGCCTCGAGGCGCTCGATACCGAACTCCTCGTCCTCCGGATCGCACGCCTCGACGATGCCGTCGGTGTAGAGGACGAGCAGATCGCCGGGCGCGAGGGTGCGCTCCGCTTGAGTGAACTTCGCCTCCGCCAGCAGGCCGATCGGCGGGCCGGTGGCGCCCAGGCGCTCGACCGTGCCGTCGGCGCGCACCAGCAGCGCCGGATTGTGGCCGGCGTTGGTGAAGCCGAGGCGGCCGTTCGAGTCCCCGGCAACGTCGACCGAGACCAGCATGGCGGTCGCGTACTTGGCGAGCGGCGTGCGCTTGTAGAGCAGGTTCGAGACCAGCGGCGCGATCTCCCCCGGCGCCATGCCGTTCTGCACCGGGCTGGCGGCGAGCGCCTCGAGCGACGCCGTGAGGAGGGCCGCGCCCATTCCTTTGCCGGAAACGTCGACGATCATGCCAAAGAGCTCGCTGCCGTCGCCGCGCAGGGTCGCCAGGTAGTAGTCGCCCGAGACGCCGCGCGACGGCACGCTGCCGCCGTGGAGCGACCAGCCGGCGAGCGTCGGCAGCTCGCGCGGCAGGAGCCCGACCTGGATGGCGCGCGCCAGCTTGATCTCCTCCTCGAGCCGCCGGCGCTCGGCCGACTCCTCGACCAGGGCGATGTTGCGGATGCGCAGGGCGGCGACCGAGGCGAGCGAGGTCAGGAGCTCCAGGTCGTCGGCGGTGAAGCTGCGCACATGGGCGCGCGAGTCGAGGGCGATCATGCCGAGCGGGCCCTGGTCGTCGTAGAGCGGGGCGGCGATGAGGCTCCGGATGCCCGACATCATCAGGCTCGCGGCGTGGCCGAAGCGTTCGTCGGCGGCAATGTCGCAGACCAGCGCCGCCTGGCGCTTCTCGATCACCTCTTCGTGCAGGGTGCGCGACAGAAGCGCCTCGGCGCGCGAGCCCGGGGCGCGCCGCGAGGTGGCCCGGCGGTAGCGGCCGGGGGCGTCGCGCAGCACGATGACGCCCTCCTCGGGACCGAGCGCCTTCCAGGCGCTGTCCAAGATCAGCTCCAGCAGCTCGGGCAGCGCCATCGAGCGCCCCAGCGCGCGGTGGACCTCATTGAGCATCTCGAGGCGCTCGGCGTGGCGGCGCAGGGCCGCCGTATCGAGCTCACCGCCGCGCCCGCCGGAGCGCTCGCCGGCCGGAGCGCTCGCCGGAGAGCAGGTCCGCCGCCGTCATGAAAACCGACGTGCCGGGCGCCGGCCCGCCGGTCGACAGCGGCTGCGCGCGCGGCGCGCCGCGGTCGGCGATCCGTTCGACCACCAGCAGGCTCGTGCCGACGCCGATCTGGTCGCCCGGCGCGAGCGCTTCGCGCACCGTGACGGCGTTCGAGTTGCGGCGCGTGCCGGCGCGCGAACCGAGGTCCTCGATCCACCAGCTCCCGCCGTCGCGCACCAGCCGGGCATGGCGGCGCGAGGCCGCCCGGTCGGCGAGCACGATGTCGCTCTCCTCGGCGCGCCCGACGAGGATCTCGTCCTGGTCGAAGGCGCGCGTGGTGGCCGAAACGGGATCGCGAACCGCGAGGACGATCTGGGACATCGACGCGCTCCTACTCCGGCTTCGCGTCGGAAGAGTCGGCGTCCAGCCGCCGGCCGCGCACCAGCTGATAGCTCGAGACCTCGAGGCCGGCGCCGCCGCCCCCGGTCTCGCCGCCGTAGCCATTGTCGTCGAGAGTCAGGCGCCAGTCGTAGGCCGGCGAGATGGTGCCGCGCAGGTGGCCGGTGAGCTGCTCGGAGAGCCCGCTCATCTCGTAGCGCACGGCGTCCTCCTCGCGATTCCACAGGGTGATCGAGAGCACGCCGTTCGGATCGTGGGCCCCCTCGGCGAGAAAGACGCCGCGGCAGCCGTGCACGGCCCGCAGCGCCGGAATCACCTTCTCGCGGTAGATGGCGATGAAGTCGGCGACATGCTCCGGATCGACGCGCAACGAGACGATGCGCACGAACGACGAGCGCTTGTCGTTGTCCAGCGTTTCGCTGCCGCTCTCGGCATCGACGTTGTAGCCGGCGGAGGGAATCTCGCGCCGCGACGGATCCTGGGTCTCGAGCGGATCGGTGGCCAGCCGGATCCGCCACTCGGTGCGTTCGGAAAGGAAGGGTGCCGCCTCTTTCAGGAGCTGATGATAGAGCCCCTTCGCCTCGTAGGCTGCGGCGCTCTCGGCGGAATCCCAGATGGTGAGGGACTGGTGGGCCTCGCCGCCGCGCCAGGGCGCCAGGAGGCCGGCATAGAGGCAGCCCGCGGTCGTCTCGAGCGCCGGCATCACCCGGTTCTCGTAGAACCGGGTGAACGCCGCCTCATCCGCTTCCCGTACCCGCAACCGGATGATGCGCAGAAACATCGTGCCGCCTCCCTCCCGCCTCGACCGTGAGGACTTCCGGAGTCTAGCCCGGATTGCGCGCCCGCTCCGCCGGAGGGCGCGACCGGCGATCGCCCGCCGGCAGGAAGTCCGCGCTCAGCCGCCGCGGCGAACCGAGCCGATCATGGCTTCGAAGGCGGCGCGCTCCGCCTCGATCGTCGCCTTCGGGCCGGTGAACTTGAAGAACCAGTTGGCGTCGCCGCCTTCGGCGACCACGCCGAGGAGCGCCCAGTTCTCCTTCGTCGCCGCCGGAGCGCCGCTCATCGTGCCGGGGTTGTAGGTGCCGGTGGTCTCGACGAACAGCGCCGGAATGCCGTGAATGTCGCCGTTCCTGGTCTTCAGGGCCGAGAGCGGATCGGCGCCGTCGGGCTGCGCGAACTGCATCGCCCAGCGCTGGGCGTTGTCGAGCGGCGGGCCGCCCTGGTTCGGACCGAAGTAGAAGACCACCAGCTCGCCGTCGCCGGCGGCGCCGGGGACCTTGTACTGGGCGCGGCGCATCGGATTGGCGGGCGGCTGGGCGACCCAGCTCTTCGGCGCGTCCCAGACCAGGCCGGCCGCGCCGAGGCCACCCTGCGGATCGACCGGCGGCAGGGCGATACCGGAGCCGCCCATACTTCCAGGCATCCCGCCCGGCATCCCGCCAGCCATGCCGCCCGCCGGCGGATGGCCCGGCGGCAGCGCCACCGAGGGATGTCCCGCCGGCAGCTCCTGCGGGGCGGCCGCAGCCGTCCCCTGGGCAGCCGGCGGAGCCGGCGCGGTCTGCGTCGCCGCGGCCTCCTGCGGGGCGCTCTGCACGTTGAGCTGCGGTTCCTTGCTGCAAGCGGCCGCGGTGAGCGCGGTCGACACGATCGCCGCGGTCAGCGCGGTCCGTCCGAAAGTCCGGTTCTTCAGTTCCATGTGGGGTTCCCCCTCCTGCCGCGACGATACCAACAACACCCGGCCCGGGCGGCCACCCAAAGGGTCGGGGAGCGCGCCGGGGCAAAAGAAACGGGCCGTGCAGTGCGCACGGCCCGGTGGTGAAGCGAAAGGGGGGGTCTAGAACTGCATCTTGAAGCGCAGGCCGACGACGTTCGCCGTGTAGTCGCCGAAGTTGGCGTTGAGCAGCAGCGCCGCCGGCATGTAGTTCTCCAGTCCGCGAACGAGGAAGCTGTCGAGCGTGTAGTCCTCGTAGCGGTAATCGAGACCGGCGGAAAGGTGCTCGGTGATCGCGAAGTCGAGAGCGAAGCGCGCCGAGAGGATTTCGATGTCCTCGTAGTCGTTGAAGCCGACCGCGAGATTGGGGGTCCCGCCCGGCGGGCTGAAGAAGTCGGCGAGCCCGTCCGACTTGTTCCAGGTGCCGCCGAGATCCATCTTCCAGCGCTCACCCAGCGCCGCCTTGAAACCGGCGCCCGCAGTGTCGTTGTTCTCGTCGAAGGTGACGTCCCAGTCGTCGAGCGGGTTCGTCGAGGGCGTCGCCCCGGACTGCCGCGAACGCTGGAAGACCTGGCGCTCCGAGCGCTGGTAGAAGGCGTAGAGATTCGAACCCTCGGCGACGGCGAAGTTGACCTCGGCGTTGTACTGCAACACTTCGTCGGAGACCAGCCCGAAGCGACTCTCGTCGTAGTCGTCGCTCCTCTGGTTGACGCCGAAGGCGAAGTCGAGCTTCTCGGAGGCGTACCACCAGCCCTGCACGTAGTAGCCGTCGTAGTTGCGCGCCGCCTCGTCGTACTTGCGCAGCGCCGGAAGGTTGGTGATGCCCTCGGGCTCGATGAAGCTCGCCTCCATCGCATCGGTGCGGTATTCGCCGATCGAGCGATCGCCCCATTCGTAGGCGGCACGCAGCTGGAGGTCGCCGAATCGGGTGTCGTAGGTCAGCTTGACGACGTCCTCGTCGCTGTTCTTGACCTCGCGGAAGGTGCGGTCCCAGCTCTGGCGGTTGAAGGCCACGCCGAGCCGGCTCGCCTCGCCGAAGTTCCAGCCGAAATCGGCGCCCAGGTCCTGCACTGTGTAGGAGTAGGGCACGGTGACACGGCCGATGTCCTCCCAGACGCCGTTGAAGCGCACGTAGCCGGGGAACTCGATCCGCGACGAGCCGTTGTCGTAATCGTAGTAGCGCACCTTGAAGCCCAGAGTGAACGCCTTGCCGAGCTTGCCGTTCGCACTACCGCTGAAGCTCAGCACGTCCACCTGGGTATCGGCCTGCGAGACCGGCAAGGCGCCCGCATCGGTCGCCGCGAACGTCGTGCGGTCGAAGTCGATGCCGCGGATCGCCGAGTTGAGCGTGTACGGCAGCAGGCCGTCGTTCTGCTTCATCTGGTTGTAGCTCAGGGCGCCGTTCATGGCCCATGAGCCGGCGCGCCAGCGACCGTTGACGAACAGGGTGCCGGCCTCGTTGTCGGGTGCCAAGTCGGCCTGGCCGATCGCCGCACCGCCGACCGAGGCGCTGCCCGGCGCCTGGTAGGCCGACGGGTCGGTCGAATCGGTGATGCGGAACGGGTTGTCGTAGATCAACGCATCGACGTTGTTCTTGAAGGCCGAGTAGCGGTAGCCAAAGGTGAGCCCGCCACTCTTGCCGTTGAGCTCGCCCGACAGGGTCGCGCCGTCGGTCGCGTAGTCGATCGGCTCGGGCAGCTCGATGGCGTTGCCGAAGCCGAACGAGGCGCCATAGGGGCGGTTGCCGGTGCGGTTCTCGTGGGTGTAATCGAGCTTCCAGGCGAGGTGGCTCATCTGTCCGATGTCGACCACCGCCCGCGTCCGGTCGCGTTGCAGCCCGAGGTCGATCGTGTTGGCGGCGTTGAGATAAGGAGTGATCAACCCGTCGAGGTAGGCGTAGTTGATGCGGCTCGGCGCGGTCGCGAACTGCTGCGTCAGCGTGTTCTGCAACGACCGTTGGATGCTGTCGGAGATCTGCCAGCGGCCGGGCGAGGTCTCGGCGAACAGAATCAGACCGTTGTTGCCGAAATTGTGCGGGATCTTGTTGTAGTCGAGCATCATCGACCACTTGCCGGAGACGCCGTAATCGAGCGTGTAGCGGGCGTCGCGGCGGCCGACCCAGCTGCTCTTGAACTCGAGGAAGCGACCCTTGTCGTCCTCGCCCGAGATCTTCATCTTCGGAATGGCGAAGCCGGACGACCAGTCGCGATACTCGTTGAACTTCGAAGAGTCGGTGTTGACGTCGACGTCATAGACCGCGAGATCGAGGCGGTCCATCTTCAAGGTGAAGCCACTGCCTTTTTCGTCGGCCACGAGGGAGCTCGAGGCCAGGGCAAGGGCGGCGAAGAGCGAAATGCGAACTGAGGTGTGCGCGCTCATGTCATGGCTCCTAGTGAGCGAGGTACGGGCTCGAGGGGTGGTTGCTGCCGTGGATCGCGGCGTGGCAATCGAGGCAGGCCCGGTTGAAGATCCGGTTGCTGCCGGTGGTCGGATTGTCCGGCGTCGGCAGCTTCGTGTTGTCGTAGATCGTGCCGGGGTGCCGGGTGTTGGCGTGGCACTGCTGGCAGAGGTACGGCACCGAGGTCTTCTGCAGCTTGATGTGGTTCGAGCCGTGCGGCGTATGGCAGTTGAGGCAGCTCTCGCGCACCGGCGCATGCTCCCAGATGAACGGGCCGCGCTTCTCGGTGTGACAGGTGAAACAGAGCTCGTTGACCGAGTCGGCCCGAACCATCTTGGCGGTCTGGGTGCCGTGCGGGTTGTGGCAATCGCTGCAGGAGATCTTGCCTTCGCGCACCGGGTGATGCGAGTTCTTCCACAGGTCGGCGCGGATGTTCTTGTGGCAGCTGAAGCACTGCTCCAGCATGTTCGACGCCTGGAGCCGCGCATCCTCCGACTTGGGCGCGTGCACCGAATGGCAATCCGTGCAGGTCACGCCGCGCGTCGCATGCGTGCTGCTCGACCAGAAGAACTGCTCGCGGCCACTGTGGCAGGACTGGCAGGTCGCCGAGATCTGATCCGCGGTCTTGCCCTTCATCGTTGGCCGGTTGGCCACGACGTCGGGGTCATCGGCGTGCAGCGAGCCCGGTCCGTGGCAGGTCTCGCAGCCGTGGTCGGAGAGCTTGCCGAAGCCCTGGCTGCCGTGGGGTCCGAGGGTCTTTTCGACCTCGGAATGACACTCGAGGCAGGCCTCGGTGCCGATGTAGGTTGCGGCTGGCGTCGCGCCAGTTTGGGCGCCTGCGGCAGTTGCGGCCGCCAACGCCAGGATCGTCCACACGGCTGAGTTCACTCGCATCGTCACTCCCTTCTGTGAGCCGGCCGGAGAGGCTGCGGGCGCTTCCGGGCTGGCTGCCTGCCGTCGGTCTTCGGATTGCGCTCCACGCTACGGTGCGCATCCAAATGCCAGTTAGAACCTCTGAATCTTGTTCGGATTCAATCACAAGCTACGGCAAAGAACACCGTACTTAGTACGGAATCGGCCTCCCGGGGGGGGGCACCGCGAGCGCCCTACCCGATGGGGCGGCAGGCCGCGGGTGCGACCCGAACAGCCCGACAGGGTGGCGAAAGGCGGCCGGGTTGGTACGATGATGCCTCTATGCACGGACGCCTGCTCGGCCTCTCCGCCGGCCTCTTCCTCCTGCTCGCCGGCTCTCCCCCGGAAGCGCGCACCCTGGCGGCGCAGGAGAGCTGCCAGAGCGCGCAATGTCACGCCACTCTCGTCCAGGGCAGCGCCGTGCACGAGGCCGCCGAGAGCTGCGACAACTGCCACGAGGCGACGGCGACGCCGCATCCGCAGAAGGGTGCGAAGACGTTCAAGCTGACCGAGGCGGAGCCGGGGCTGTGCACCAACTGCCACGACGGCCTGAGCGCGAAGCCCGAAGTGCACGAGGCGCTCGCCGACGGCTGCACCACCTGCCATTCGCCGCACGCCTCGGGGAACGCCAAGCTCCTGCTCAAGCCGCAGAAGGAGCTGTGCGCCGACTGTCATTCCGAGCCCGGCAAGGTCGCCTTCCCGCACGGCCCGGTCGAGGCCGGCGACTGCACCGCCTGCCACTCGCCGCACAGCTCCGACACCAAACCGCTCCTCGCCCGGAAGGGCGACGCCCTTTGCGTCGACTGCCATTCCGATATCAGCGACCTGTTGAAGGCGAAGAAGGTGAAGCATCCGGCGCTCGACGACGGCTGCACCTCCTGCCATCAGCCGCACGGCGGCGCCCATCCGAAGCTCCTCGCCGAGGCCGGCCCGGCGCTCTGCTTCCAGTGCCACGACGACGTCGCCGACAAGGTCCAGAAGTCGCCGGTTCAGCACGCCGCGCTCGCCTCGGCGAAGGGCTGCGCCGCCTGCCACTCGCCGCACGCCGCCGACCAGAAGGGGCTCCTCCTGGTGAGCGAGAAGGAGACCTGCCTCGGCTGCCACGAGAAGATCGTGACGCCGGAGATGACCGTGCTCCACGGCCCGATCCGCGACGGCTCCTGCACCGGCTGCCACGAGCCGCACGGGGCGACCGAGGCCAAGCTGCTGAAAGACTCCTTCCCGGCGACCGCCTACGTGCCGTACACCGACACCGCCTACGCGCTCTGCTTCGGCTGCCACGAGCGCGACCTGCTCAAGTATCCCGACACCTCGTTCGCCACCGGCTTCCGCGACGGCGAGCGGAACCTCCACTTCCTGCACGTCAACAACGCGCAGAAGGGCCGGAGCTGCGCCCTCTGCCACAACCTGCACGGCGGAACGAACGACGTCCTGATCGCCGACAGCGTGGCGTTCGGCAGCTGGAAGCTGCCGCTCAAGTTCGTCAAGACCGAGAGTGGCGGCTCCTGCGCCCCCGGTTGCCACCGGCCGGCGGCGTACGATCGCAAGACTCCCGCCAAGAAGCCCTAGCGCACACGAAGTTCCCGCAGAGCTGCTTCCGGTTCGCTTGCGGTCCGTTCTCGGAGTCGGCTCGGGGTCCTGTCCGGCCCGCTTCCCATAGGTGCTCGCGCTGAGGAAGCGCGCTCCGCGCCTATGGGA
>JBGARM010000074.1:0-10452 GCA_044230215.1 Thermoanaerobaculia bacterium
GCGATGCATTTGTCCGTAGCGCAGGAACTCGGCGTTCTCAAGCCCGGGGATCAAACGCAGCACGCGTCTTTGTTCGGGAAATTTGAGATTGGTTTGAAAACCAACCATGTTATACAAACTGCCCGCGAGATTGTCCTGCCGAAGTTGCACGACCGCGTGCGGACGTTTATCAGAACGCGGGTCGCGCAACCCCACCGGGCGCATGGGACCGAACGCGAGCGAATCAATACCGCGCTCGGCGATGATCTCGATCGGCAGACAGCCCTCGAAGAAGAGCGCCTTCTCGAAGTCGTGCAGCGGCAGCACCTCGGCATCGAGGATCGCCTGGTGGAAGGCGGCGTACTGCTCCTTGTCGAGCCCGGAGTTGAGGTAGTCGGCGCCTTCGCCCTTGCCGTAGCGCGACATCCAGAAGAGCTTCGACATGTCGAGCGACTCGCCGTCGACGATCGGCGCGATGGCGTCGTAGAAGTAGAGATAGTCGCTGCCCAGAAGCTCGCCCAACTGCAACGCGAGAGCCGGCGAGGTGAGGGGCCCGGTGGCGAGAACCGTGTCGTGCGCGGCGGTGAGGGCGCCGAGGTCGGTCACCTCTTCGCGCCGGATCTCGAGTCCGGGGAGCGCCTCGAGCCGGGCCGAGACGGCCGCGGCGAAGCGGTCGCGGTCGACCGCCAGGGCACTGCCGGCAGGGACGGCCGCCTCGCGGGCGGTGCCGATCACCAGCGAGCCGAAGAGCTCCATCTCGCGCTTGAGGAGGCCCGCGGCGTGCTCGGGGTCGTCGCTGCGCAGCGAGTTCGAACAGACCAGCTCGGCGAAGTCGCCGCTCTTGTGCGCCGGGGTCGGCCGCACCGGCCGCATCTCGTGCAGCACGACGGGGATGCCGCGCGAGGCGAGCTGAAAAGTGCACTCGCTGCCGGCGAGCCCTCCACCGACGATATGAACGGGATCTTGCGTCAAGGACATGCGCGCATTGTACGTGGCCCGGGGAGACGCAGCGCTCGCAGCGCGCTGCTTCTCCCCGGGGAGGCCGCGTCAGGGCACCGTCGCGCTCCAAGCCGCGGTATTCGCCGCTTCGAAGCCGTCGTCGAAGAGCAGCGGCGTCGCCGCCCAGAGCTCCTCGCCGCTGCCGTCGTTGGCGACGAAGTAGAGCCGGCCGCCGCTGGCGACGAACGGCGTGTCACCGACCCGCGAGCGGCTGGCGCGCGGATTCGACGACTCGGGCCCGGCGTGGATGTCGCTCGCCCGCCGCGTGCGCTGCGGCGTGCCGTCGCTCACCCAGAGCTCGCAGCCGGCGGCGCCGTCGCAAGCCGAGAACCAGAGGTCGTCGCCGGAGACCGTGAGGTGCGAAGGGTCGCCGCTGTCCGGCCCTGGAAAGAGATCCTTGAACAGCTGCGTGCCGCCGGTCGTGCCGTCGCTCGTCCACAGCTCGCAGCCGGAGGTCGCGTCGCAGGCGCGGAAGAAGAGTCTGCCGGCGAAGCTGGTGAGCTCCGTCACTTCGCCGGACGGCAGACCGGGAGAGGTGTCCTTCACCAGCACCGTGGTCGCTGCCGACGCGTTGGTCTTCCAGAGCTCGCGTCCGTGCGCGCCGTCGTCGGCGACGAAATAGGTCGTCCCGCCCGCGGCCGTGAACTCCCGCGGATCGCTGCCGGCCGTCCCCGGGTTGAGATTTCCGAGCGAGACTTCGACAAAGCCGCCGATGCCGGCGTCGACGATGACCCACGGCTCCCGGCCGGCGGCGGCCGTCTCGGCCGAGAGAAAGGCGACCGTGCCGGTGACGAAGAACTCTTCCGGGGAAGAGCTCGCGGCGCCAGGATTGAGATTCGAGACCAGGTGGGTTCCGGCGCCGGTGCCGTCGGAGGTGTAGACCTCCTCCCCATTCGCTGCCGTCGCGCCGCCGAAGAGAATTCCGTTGCCGAAGGCTCCCGAGTCGGCAATCGAGTGTGCCCCGCCGCCGGTCGCTCCCGCCGTGAGGTCGACGACCAGGCTGGTGTCGGCGGCGAAGCCGTCCGATTTCCAGAGCTCCCGGCCGGCGACGCCGTCGTCGGCGGAGAAATAGAGGGTCCCGCCGATCTCGATCAGGTCGACCGGAGAGGACGGATTGGATCCGGGTCGAATGTCTTCGACCAGAATCGCGCTGGCGACCGTCTTCTTCCAAAGCTCGACGCCTTCGGGTCCGCGGGCGCTGAAGAAGGTCCGACCGCCGGCGACGGTGAACTCGGACGGGTCCGAGCCCTGACTCCCGGAGGCGATGTCGAGGATCAGGGCGGTTCCGGCCGCGCTGCCGTTGGACTTCCAGGGTTCGAATCCGTGGACGCCATCGTCGGCGGCGAAGACGAGAGTCCCGGCCGAGTCGGTGAGATCGGAGGGCCCGCTGCCGGTCGTGGCGAACGGGGTCGGATCGACCAAGGCGAACGTCCCGCCGGGGGTGCCGTCGCTGCGCCAGAGCTCGCGGTCGTCGGTTTGAGAGAACGCCTTCAGAATGGCCACCGAGCCGACGACGGCGAACGAGAACGGGTTCGCGCTGTTCGTTCCCGGGAAGATGTCCTTGACGAAGGTGGTTCCAGCCGGCGTGCCATCGGTGCGCCAGAGCTCGCCGCCGTGCAAGGTGTCGAACGCCTCGAAGAGCATTGTCGCTCCGAGGACGGCGAAGCCCCCGGGGAAGGAGCCGTCCGGCCCCGGTTCGATATCGGCGAGCGGAAAGGTTCCGGCGGCGGTGCCATCGGTCCGCCAGAGCTCGGGTCCGGTCGCGCCATCGTCGAGGCTGATGAGCAGGGCGGAGCCCAGGACGGCGAGGCCCTCCTGATCGTTGTAGTACGCGATGCCGCCGGGACCAGGCACGATCTCCAGGATCGGCACCGTTCCGGCGGCGGAACCGTTCGACTTCCAGAGCTCAATGCCAGTCGTGCCGTCATCGGCGGTGAAGATGACCTGCGAGCCCAGTGCCCGCAGCGAAGAGGGGAAGGAACCGATGGCGCCGGGCTGGATGTCCTTGACCAGGACCGTCCCCGCCTCCGAGCCGTCCGACTTCCACAACTCGCCGTCGTTCACGGTCGCTTCGGCGGCGAAGAAGAGCGTCGAGCCGACCGCGACGAGGTCGTACGGCTCCGAGCCGCCGGCGCCGGGCTGAATGTCCTTGACGCGGACGGTGCCCGCGGCGGTGCCGTTCGACTTCCAGAGCTCGAGACCGGTGGTGCCGTCGTCGGCGGTGAAGAAGAGCGTCGACCCGAGCCCAACGAGTGCTGCAGCGCTGGAGCCCAACGGGCCCGGCCGGATGTCTTTGACCTCGAGTGTCCCGCCGGCCGTGCCGTCACTCTTCCAGAGCTCGGTGCCATCGCTGCCGCCGTTGGCAGTGAAGTAGAGCGTCGTACCGAGGACCGTCAGGTTTCGCGGCGAGGACGACTCCGGCCCCGGCCGGAGGTCGACGAGCCGGAAGGTGCCGGCGGCGGTGCCGTCCGACCGCCAGAGCTCCTGCCCGGCGGCCGGATCCTGGGCGACGAAGAGGGCGAGCGCGCCGAGCTTGACGATCCCCTGGAGCGAGTTGTTCCTGCCTGGAGAGACGTTCTTGACCAGGCTCGTCCCGGCGACCGATCCGTCGGAGCGCCAGAGCAGCGCCTCGTCTTCGGAGTTGGGTCGGAGGCCGAAGAGTGCCGCGCCGCCGAGAACGACCCCGGGTTCGATCGAGAGGCTGTCGAAGGCGACCTGGGTGGTGTTGATGTCGGCGACGCGCGCGGCCTGGGCGGAGGCGAGCCCGGCAGCAAGAAAGGCGGCCAGCGCGAGGGTGGTGGATCTCCAGCGACGGACGGAAGCGCTCATCGACTTCTCCTTGGTCGGGGACGACAGGGAGAGTCTGGAGCGCGCCGCGGCGGCACACGACCCGCGTTGGTGCGAACGCGGGGGTGACTTTCGTCAGGGGCTCAGTTGTCGGTCGGTGCCGCGGAGTCGCCGCCCTCCGGCGCCTCGTACGGCGCGGTGTAGTCGCACTCCTCGTTGGGGCAGACGAGCTCGGTGCCGCGGCGCTTGGTGGTCTTCAGGGTGAGCAGCGGATTCGCGCACTTGGGGCACGGCTGCGCGACCGGCGGGTTCCACAGCGCGAACTTGCAGTCGGGGTAGCGGCTGCAGGAGTAGAAGATCTTGCCGCGGCGCGACTTCTTCTCCTGGATCGTCCCCTGCTTGCACTCCGGACACGCAACGCCGGTGTCCTTCGGCGGCGCTGGCGGCGGCCCGGTCTTGCGGATGTTCTTGCACTCGGGGTAGCCGGTGCAGCCGAGGAAGACGCCGAAGCGGCTGCGCCGCAGGGCCATCGGCTTGCCGCACTTCTCGCACGGCGGGATGGTTTCGGAAGGCTCCGCCGAAGGATCGGCTCCGCCCTCGCCTCCGCCTGGTGCATTGAGATCCCGGGTGTAGTCGCACGGCGGCTCGGCGCGGTAGTTGCTGCAGCCGACGAAGGCGCCGTAGCGGCCGAAGCGCATCACCAGGTCGGCGCCGCACTTGGGGCACTTCTCCTCGACCGGCACGCCGTCGCGCTTGACGTTCGGCATCGAGTCGGCGGCGGTCGCGAGGTCCTTCGAGAAGCGGCCGTCGAACTCCTCGACCGCCTGCTTCCACGGCATCTGGCCGTCCTCGATGCGGTCGAGCTCGGCTTCGAGCTCGGCCGTGTAACCCTCGTTCAGGATGTCGGCGAAGCCCTTCTGCAGCATGCTGTTGACCATCTTGCCGAGAGCCAGCGGGTTGAAGCGGCCCTGGAGCTTCTCGGCGTAATCGCGGGTCGTCAAGGTCGAGAGGATCGCGGCGTAGGTCGAAGGCCGGCCGATGCCGTTCTCCTCCAGCGCCTTGACCAGTGTCGCCTCGCTGAACTGCGCCGGCGGCTGGGTGAACTTCTGCTCCTTGTCGAGCTTCACCAGCTTGAGCTTCTCGCCCTCCTTCAGGGCCGGCAGCAGCCCCTCGGAGTCGTCCTCGTCGTCGGCGTCGCCCTTCTGCGCCGCGCGGCGTTCGGCGGCCTCTTCTTTGGCCTCCTGGTAGACGGCGAGAAAGCCGGCGCTCTTCATCACCTTGCCGGAGGCGCGCAGGGTATAGATGCCGTTGGCGATGTCGACCTGGGTGACGTCGAAGACCGCCGGCAGCATCTGGCTGGCGATGAAACGCTCCCAGATGAGGCGATAGAGCTTGAGATCGTCGGGCTCGAGATAGGGCGCCACGGCTTCCGGCGGCAGGTCGAGGTAGGTCGGGCGGATCGCCTCGTGGGCGTCCTGCGCGCCCTTCTTCGAGGCGTAGACGTTGGGCTTCGGCGGCAGCTTGTCGGCGCCGTAGGTCTTCTCGATCGTCTCGCGCACGGCGTCGATCGCCTCGGCGGCGACGCGCGTCGAGTCGGTACGCATGTAAGTGATGAGACCGATCTGGCCGCGGTCGCCGATCTCCTTGCCCTCGTAGAGACCCTGGGCGATGCCCATCGTGCGTTTGACCGAGTAGCCGAACTTGCGCGCCGCCTCCTGCTGCAGACGACTGGTGATGAAAGGCGGCGAGGGCTTCTGTTTCGACTCCTTGCGTTCGACGCCCGCGACCTTGAAGGTGCCGGCGAGAAGGTCTTGCTCGATCTTCGCCGCCTGCGTGCCGTCGGTGACCTTGGCCTTCTTGCCTTCGATCTGATGCAGCCGGGCGGTGAACTCCGGCGGCGCGCCGGCGGCGAAGCGCCCGCCGACGATCCAGTACTCCTCCGGATGGAAGGCGTCGATCTCGGCCTGGCGTTCACAGACCATCTTGAGCGCCACCGACTGCACCCGGCCCGCGGACAGACCGCGCTTCAGCTTGTCCCACAGCAGCGGCGACAACTTGAAGCCCATCAGGCGGTCGATGACCCGCCGCGCCTGTTGGGCGTCGACGCGGTTGAGATCGATCTTGCCCTTGTTCTCGAGTGCCTTGAGAACGGCGCTCTGGGTGATCTCGTTGAAGGTGACGCGGTGCATCTCGCCGTCGACGTCGCCCAGGACGGCGGCGATGTGCCAGGCGATCGCTTCCCCTTCGCGGTCGGGGTCGGGGGCGAGGTAGATGTGCTTCGCTTTCTTCGCCGCCTCTTTCAGCTTCTTGACCACGTCCTTCTTGGTGGCGAGGACGGCGTAGGTCGGCTCGAAGCCCGGTCCCAACCCCATGTCCTTCTTGGGCAGGTCGCGGATGTGTCCGACCGACGCTTCGACCGCCCAGTCGCGGCCGAGGAACTTCTTCAGGGTGCGCGTCTTGGCGGGGCTTTCGACGATGATCAGGTTTTTGGCCACGGGAGTCCGAGAACGGAGGCGGCGCGGCGGAAATTCCGCGCCGGACGATACTGGCGGCCACCGGGTGCTCCCGGGGACCGCGGAAGTAGGCCGGGGGCTCGGGGGGCCCGCCGGCAGCTTTTCGAGGGGGCGGACGTTACCACAGGCGTCAAGGGGCCCCCCGCCGGTAGCCGCCGCCGGCGGAGCGGATTGCCCAGCCGGCGAGCTCGAGCTCGAGCAGCGCCGCGAACGCGACATCGATGCCGATCTCGGCTCTTGCGGCGAGGCTGTCGACGGCCTGATCGCGCGCCGGATCGAGCGCCGCCAGCAGGGCGGCCTGGGCCGGGGGGAGCGCCGGAAGAGGCCGCGCTGTGGCGCCCTCGCCCGGTGGGCCGGCGCTGCGGGATTCGCCGATCCCCAGGCCGAGGCGTTCGAGGATGTCGGCCGGATGAGTCACCGGGGCGGCGCCGTCGCGCAGCAGGTCGTTCACGCCGAGCGCCTGCTCGTCGGTGATCCGCCCGGGCACGGCGAGCACCTCGCGCCCCAGCTCGAGCGCCAGCCGCGCGGTGATGAGCGAGCCCGAGTGTGCCGCCGCCTCGACCACCACGGTGATCTCGGCCAGCCCGGCGATGATCCGGTTGCGCACCGGGAAGTTCCCCGGCAGCGGCGTCTGGGCGCAGGGGAACTCGCTCACCAGCGCGCCGTGGGTGCGGATACGCTCGCCGAGCTCCCGGTGTCCCTTCGGGTAGTCGATCGACAGTCCGCAGCCGAGGACGGCGACCGTGCGCCCGTTGTCGGCGGCGAGCGCCCCCTGGTGGGCGGCGGCGTCGATCCCCTTGGCGAAGCCGGAGACCACGACGACCCCCCGGCCCGCGAGCTCGCGGGCCAGCCAGGTGGCGATCTCGAGCCCGTACGGCGTGGCATGGCGCGAGCCGACGATCGCGACGGCGGCGGCGCCCGGTTCCGCCTCCGCCGCGGATCTCGGCGCCGGCCGGAGGCCGGCGAGCGGCGAACCGGCGACCTCGAGGACCGGCGGCGGCAAAGCCAGGTCTCCGAGCGGCGCCGGATAGTCGGCGTCGGCGCGGGTGACGAGGCGGCCGCCGAGGCGCTCGACCGCCCGCTCTTCCGCCGCGAGGGTCGCGGCGGCGCCGGCGCGGCAGGCGAGAGCTGCCCGGAGCGAATCCAAGGAGATGGAGAATCGGGCGGCGAGCTCCGGTTCGCTGCCGGGCGGGACGCCGTCGCGCCAGGCGTCGAGCTCCTGTCCCAGGCGGCAGAGCGCCGCCCGGGCCAGGCCGGGCGAGGAGTTCAGAGCCACCAGCAGGGCACGGTCGGAAGGGCGGTCTGCGCCTTGCATCCTTTTCATGGGCAGTTGGTAAAGACGAGTTTTCGAGCCTGGATCTGGCAGATTCTCCGGCGGCCATTTCGCCGCGGGTACAGCCGGAGTCGGGAAATGCGTCGTATATTCTGCCGACTGGTCGCGCGGGCAGGAAGGTCGACTTTCACCCCGCGGAGCGTTCCCGGCCGGCGAGCAAGAGGGGGTCTATGAACCGGCTCAAGGTCGCGCGATGCGCAGTCACGATGTCGGTCTTCCTGTCGGGCGGCCTCTGCGCCGCGGCCGCGAGCGGCAAGTCGGCGCCGGACGGCAAGTCCCAGCTAGCCTTCGGGGTCGACATGGCGAAGCGAGGGCTGTGGAGCGAGGCGCTCTTCCGCTTCGAACAGGCGAAGCTGCTCGAACCCGGCAGGGTGTCGGTGCTCAACAACCTGGCGATCTGCTACGAGGCCGGCGGCAGATTCGAAGAGGCGCTCGCCACCTACCGTGAGGCGTTGCGCCTGGCGCCGGAGAACCGGGTCGTCAAGCAGAACTACTCCCGCTTCGCCGAGTTCTATCAGGGGTACCGTCCGCGCAAGGCCGCGGCCCCCGCCACGGCGCCGGCTCCGGTCGCTCCCGAGGTCCCGGCGACCCCCGACGCCCCGCCTTCCGTTCCGGCTCCCGCGGACGCCCCGCCGGCGCCGGCCGAGGCCGCACCCGCCTCGCCCCCGCCCGGCAACGGCTTCACCTCTGGAGGTGGACAGTGACTGCCGCCCGCATCGCCTGCCCGAAGCCCTGGCTTCGGATCACCTTCCTCGCCGCTCTCCTGGCGGGGCTCGTCGCCGGCCCGGCTGCCGCCGCTGTCGAGGTGAAGCTCCGCCTGCCGGTGCGGGCGCGCATCGATCTCACCGGCAAGCGCACCATCACCCCGGCGCCGTTCATCGTCGTCACCCGCGAAGGGGCGGGCGAGACGCCCGGCGCCTCGTCGCTCAACGTTCAGCGCGAGTTCGAGCGCTACATTGTCAAGGTGCTGCGGCGCGAGACCTCGCTCAAGGTCCTCGAGAGCGGCCCGGTCGACTACCCCTCCTACGACCTCGATGTCCTGTCGCGCAACGCCGAGTTCTGGCGCGCCCTGGGTGACCGCAGCCAGGCCGACCTGATCGTCGCCGGCAGCCTCGACTTCGATGTCCAGGACAAGAGCGGCTATCGCACCGAGGAGTACGTCTCGCCCTACGATGGACGGGTCTACTACCGCCAGGTGCTGGTGGAGCGCACCGGCTTCGACTACGACATCGCGATGATGGTCTTCGACGGCAAGACCGGCGAGCGGATCTTCTTCGACAATTTCAAGGACTTCAAGCAGTTCGAGGGTGAGAGCGCCGACCCGCTGCGCGGCATGTTCGAGAATCTGGCATCGCTCGAAGATCGCATCGTCGGGGTGTTCACGCAGAAGACTGTCGAGACCAGCCGGACATTGTTGACCGATTGACGGGAAAGGAGTTCCCCTTGGCTCATCTGGCTCACCTGGATCGATCGGCCGTCGGAGCCGGCCGCGCGTTCGCCCGGCTCGCGCTCGGCGCCCTGCTGGCTCTCTGCCTCGCGCCCGCCGCCGGGGCGCAGTTCGGCAAGAACAAGGTCGCCTACCGCGACTTCGACTGGAAGCTCTACTCCTCGCCGCACTTCACCTTCTACTACTACGAGGCCGAGGCCAACCAGCTCGAGAAGGTCGCGTCGCTCGCCGAGAGCGCCTACGACCGGCTGACGCGGGAATTCGACCACCAGGTGCAGGACCCGATCCCGATGATCTTCTACGCCACGCACTCGGCGTTCGAGCAGAACAACATCATCCTCAACTTCATCCCGGAGGGGGTCGGCGCCTTCGCCAGCCCGGTGCGCAATCGCATGGTCCTGCCGACCGACCTGCCGGACGCCGAGCTCTTCCAGCTGATCTCGCACGAGCTGACGCACATCTTCCAGTACGACATCCTCTACAAGGGCAAGGTCGGCGGCAGAGTGGGCGGCGCGCCGCAGTGGTTCATGGAGGGCATGGCCTCCTACATGGCGAAGGACGAGTCCACCTCCGACAAGATGTACCTGCGCGACGCGGTGGTCAACGACTCGATCCCGTCGATCCTCGAGCGCGGCACTTCCGGATTCCTCGCCTACCGCTTCGGCCACGCCGCTTTCGACTTCATCGAGGAGCGGTGGGGCAAGGAGGGCTTCCGCGACTTCCTGTTCGAATTCCGCAACACTTTCGGCGGCCGGGCCGACCGGGCGGTAGAGCGCTCCTTCCGCATCGATCCGGAGGATTTCGATCTCGACTTTCGCCGCTGGCTGCGCAAGAAGTACCTGCCGCAGCTGGTGGAGACCGGCGAGCCCTCCGACTTCGGCCGCCCGTTCCGCGACGACAAGGGCGAGATCCAGCAGGTGATCTCGCCCGCGGCATCGCCGGCGCTGGCCTGCTCCAGATGCGCAATCCACTCGCCGAAGACATCCTCGCGACGCACGAAGAAGCGCTCGCGGCGTTCGCGCATCTCCTCGCCGATCAGCGCGCGCCAGGTGATGCCGGGGTAACCCAGCAGCATCATGAAATCGCCCTCGGAGACGCCGGACTTGGCGATCGGGAAATGGAAATCCGGCGCATACGGCCGGTTGTCCGCGGAATGGTCCGCCGGCTTGCCGCCCTTTCCGGCCCAGGCGCGCGCGATGGCGAAGTCGCCGGTGTGGCGCGGCCACATCCAGTTGTCGATCTCGCCGCCGTACTCGCCCACCGCGCGCGGCGGCGCATAGACCAGGCGCACATCGCGCAGTTCGATCGACTCGATCAGGGTGTGGTTCACGCCCTCGTCGTGGACCGCGACCTTGCACTTCATGTCGGCCTGCTGCTGGCACTCGGCCACCAGC
>JBGARM010000075.1:0-10418 GCA_044230215.1 Thermoanaerobaculia bacterium
CGACTTCTGTCACGTCGAAGTCTCCGCCGACAACGGCGCGAACTGGACCGAGATCGCGACTTTCGACGGCACGAACACGACCTGGACGCAGCAGACATTCACGATGCCACAGCTCGCCGGCGCTGCGCAGGCGCGGGTGCGCTTCCGCCTCACCGCGGACGGGAGTCAAGTCGCCGACGGCTGGTACGTCGACGACATCCTGCTTCGCGCCGCCTTCCCGCCGCCGCTCGGTCTGTTCACCGACGGCTTCGAGAGCGGCGACCTGGCGCTGTGGTCGAACGCCGTGCCCTAGCGAAGCTTCAGGGCAGCTGAATGAGGCAGGGATCGACCGCCGGCGACGACCAGGGAGCGGTACCGCACTCGAAGCCGTTCTCGAACAGCGGCCAGCCCGTCGACCAGATGTCGGAGAGCGGTGCGCTGTCACCCTCATAGTCGGCGTTGTAGACCAGCGTCTGCCCGTCGGGCGTCAGCTTGAGCGAGCCCAGAACGACGCCACTGCCGCCGGAGAGACTCACGCGCCAGAAGTCCACTCCGCCCCAGTCGTTGTGGAAGATCTTCGGCACGTCGGGCGCCGAGTCGCGGCGGGTGAAGACCAGATCGTCGTGGCCCGGCGCCATCACCGGCAGGTCGGCGAGCGTCGACAGTGGAACGGTCCCCGAGAGGTTGTACCAGACCGGGCGGGAGTCGTTCAGGCCGAGAGCGCAGGCGGCGATCAGATCGACCCCGCCGCTCGAGGTGACGAACAGACCGCGGCCGCGCGACTCCTGGGTAACGCTGTCCGTGACCAGGGCGGTATAGGCCGTCCGCTGCGAGTCGGGATGGATCGCGAAATCGAGGACGTCGACGAGATAGCCGAAGCCCTGGTTGGGGCTCATCGCCGACTGCGAGATCAGGCAGGGGCCGTTCTCGCCGCTCGTCGACCGGGTGACGAGCGCGCTGCCGCTGCGATAGACGATCCAGTTCGAATCGGGGCTGAACTCGATCCGGCCTCCGGTCGGCTGGTCGTAGCCGAGGAAGTCGGGAACGCCGTTGTTGGCCGGCCAGCCGCCCACCGGGGCGAGATAGAGCTCGGTCAGATGGGTCGGCCAGGTGGTGCTGCGCATCGCGAAGAGCACGTGGTTACCGTCGGGCGAGACGACGATCGGCATGTTCGGGCCGGTCTCGGCGAGCACGTTCTCGGCCTGCAGCAGGCCGTTGAGGACGTGCTTGCCGCCGCCGCCGAGCAGGTGACTGAAGATGTCGATCGTGCCGCCGTCCTCGTTCGAGATCCAGACCACGTGCTCGCCCGTCGGCGAGAGCTGCCACGACCAGATCTGCTCGGCGGGCGCCGCGAGGCTGTCGTTGATCCGCTCGGGGAGCGACGCCTGGTCGGTCTCCGCCTGATAGAGATCGTAGTGGCCGGTATGCGCGGGATTGCGGAACTGGATGACCATCCATTCCGCGGTGGGCGAGAGCCGGTAGTCCTGAATCAGCTCGGGGACGGCGAGCAGCAGGCGCGTCGGCGGGCCGCCGGTGACGGGTACCGAGTAGAGCTCGAACTTGGCGACCTCGTCGAGATTGGCGAGAAAGATCGCGCGCGTGCCGTCGGCGGTGAGCTTGAAGGACTTGACGTCGGCGAGCGCCGGATCGATCGGTGCACCGTCGATCGGGATCGCCGCCGCGCTGCCGTCGGTGGGCGACGAGAAGAGCCGGTAGCGGCCGTCGGCGTCGGCATCGGAGCGGAAGACGACGCGCGCACCGTCGGCGGTGACGAGGAAGCCGCCGAGCTTCGCCAGCGGCACGTCGGGGGAGATCCGGGCGCGGCCGCTGCCGTCGAGTCGAACGCTCCAGATCGCATCCTGGGCGAGGCCCGCGTCGCGCTCGACGAACACCGCGCGGTCGTTGCCGGCGAGGAGTGGCCCGCCGGCGGGGTTGAGACTGAGACGCACTCCCTGAGCCGCCGACGCGGCAGGCGCGCCGCCAGCGCTCGCCGCGGCAGCGAACAGGAGACTGAGGGCGACGATGCGGTCCAGCTGGCGCATTTCCGGATTCCTCCCTGGTCGAGGGGCCGCAGGGACCCCTCCCCAGGAAGCTCGTCAACGCCCCGCGGAAGGGGACAGCCTCAGTGCGGCGCGGTCTCGATCCGCAGCCTCTGGCCGGCGGAGTAGGCGACGAACTCCGGGGCGTAGATCGACTGCACCTGGGCCGGGCCGCTGCGGAACTCGCCGGCGAGGCTGGCGCGCAGGCGGTACTTGAAGGTGTACTGGCCGGCCGGCAGGTTCTCGAAGAAGAAGTTCGCGCCGCTGTCGCGCGTCTCCTCGTACCGCGCGATCCCGAGATCCCACTTCCAGCCGGACTCCGGCCGGTCGGGCTCGAGCCCCGCCGGACGCGGATCGCGCAGGTGGACGTACTCGGCGGCGGCCTTGGCGGTAAGCGAGAGCTGCACCTCGACCTCGTCGCCGACCGCGAGCGTCGTCCGCGGACCGATCGGCTCGAGGGTCACTTCGCTCCCGGTCTTGACCCGCTTGAAGTACCGCCGCTCGACGCCGAACAGGTCGCTGCGCGACTCGGCCGGCAGCTCCTCGGTCGAGAAGTGCCAGGTAGCGGAGGCGAACATCAGCCCCGGAGTCGTCTTCGTGACGCGGACCGTGGCGTCCTGCGGTCGGTTCCTGGCGTCGAGCTTGTCGCCGGAGACGACGATCTGATTCTTCTTGCCGGTGAAGCGCTCGGGCTCGAAGACGAAAGTCGTCTTCTGATTCGCCACGTCGACCGTCGCCTCCTCGCGCACGGCGAGGGTGTTCGTCGCCTTGAGATAGGCGGCGAGGGAGTAGAGCACCTCGGCGGTCGCGCGCGTCGACTTCCAGTGGTTGAGCTTCTTGTTGAGGAAGAGCCACTGCACCAGGCCGTCGCGACGCGGGTCGGCCGGCGTCACCTCCATCAGGGTACGCAGTGCCCAGGCGTGGCTCTCGATGCGGTCGTTGTACCACAGCCACGAGCGGTCCTCGGGCTGCCAGAAGGTGCCCTCGTCGCGGGTCGTCTTCGCCGAGTCCATGACGGAGGCCAGCACCATCACGGCGTCCTGGTGACGGTTCATGCGCTCGAGCGTCGAGGCGAGCTGAAGCCTGAGCAGCGGCTGGTGGTCGCGCCAGTGCTTGAACGAGAAGGCGAGGATCTGGCGTCGGTCGAAGTCGGTCAGGAAGTCGCCGACCCAGGAACTGTCCGGATACGACGAGGCGACGTAGTTCAGGTACGTCAGCAGCTCCCAGCAGCAGTCGTCCGCGATCGCCCGCGGCAGCCAGTCCTCTTTCGCCTCGCGGGCGAGATACCGCCAGCCGTTCTGCACCATCTCCCGCGGCACTGGAACTGCGAACTCTGCCGCGCGCGCCAGGCCGCCCATGAGGTAGAGGGTGATGTAGGGCGAAGCCGGCCCGCCGGCGAACCAGGGGAAGCCGCCGTTGGGCAGCTGCGCCTTGGCGAGCTTCGCCAGCGCCTCGTCGCGCTGCGCGAGAGCGACCGCCGGGTCGAGCAGCTTCAGGAAATCGTTGCCGGCCGCGTCGCCGCCGCGCGACTCGCGCAGCCAAGGGGTCTCCTCGAGCGCCATCTTCAGATTGGGATCGGCGGCATCGAAACGTTCGAGCGGCGTCTCGCGCGCGGCCATCTCCTTCGCCGTCCGGGCGACCGCCGGATACTGCGCGAAGAGGCTCGACAGCATGCCGCTCGAAACGAACCGGTTGAGCGTCTGCTCGGTGCACTCGTAGGGGTATTCGATGAGGTACGGCAGGGCGTCGAGCATCGAGTAGAAGAGCTGGCCGTCGACGGTGACGACCATCTGCTCGTCGATGCGCGTCGGGTCGTCCTTCTTCATGTCGTCGAACGTCATCTCGCGGCGCTCGGCCCCCTTGAGCGTGACGAAGCGCGACTGCGCGAGGTGGATGCGCGACGGCAGGAGAGGCAACGGACGGAGCTCGCCGTCGGAGAGGTTGCCGGCGCGGGCGACGACCTTGAAGGCGGTTGGCCCGACCCGGCGCGGCGCGGTGAGCGCGAAGGTGAGATCCACCCCCTTGCCCGGCTCGACGCGGAACGGCTGCTTCGCGCTCGCCGCGGTGAGCCCGAACTCGGCGAGCAGCGAGGCATTCGTCTCCGGATCGAAGATCTCGAGCGTCGCCTCACCGGCGAGCGGCGTCTCGCCGGCGTCGTTGACCACCACCTTGAGCTGGGCGACGTCTCCCTCGCGCAGGAAGCGCGGCAGGTAGGGGCGGACCATCAGCTCCTTGACCGACTCGGCGTTCTTCTCGACGTAGCCGGAGGCGAGAGTCTGCGACAGCGCCGCCACCCAGACCCGCCACGAGGTGACCGAATCGGGGACCGTGAACTGGATCGTCGCCGAGCCGTCGGCGCCGGTGAGCAGCTGCGGCTGCCAGAAGGCGGTCTCGGCGAAGTTCGAGCGCAGCGCGACGGGCGGCGGCGAGCCGACACCGCCGGCCGAGCCACCGCGAACGCCGGGGAGCGCCTCGAGCTGATCTTGCGAGATCGACGCCGCGGTCGCGGAAGACCGCACATCAACCTCTTTCGCCTGCGGCGCCGGCGCGGCCGCCGGCGCCGGCACCGCGCCGTCGGCCATCATCGCCATCGCCACGACGCCGCCCTTCTGCATCCGCCGCATCGGTCCGCCGTAGCCGCTGCCGGGCCCGCCGATCCCCCACGGCGAGATCTCGACGAAGGCGTCGCCGGTGAGCGTCTCGACGACGAACGGCTTCACCCACGACTCGTCGCGGTACCACAGCGGCCCGGTCGCCCCGAGGTTGGTCGCCAGAGGCGAGAAGTAGGCTCCGGTCGGGAAGAGACCGAGCGGCCGCGGCGCCGAGAAGGGCGCGAAGAGGTCGAGGCTGCGGTCGTGCATCGATGCCAGGAGCTCCGCCGCGCCGGCCTCGACCGGACGCCCCGCGGCGTCCTTGACGGTGACGCGGAAGGTCTCGCTCGAACCGGGGACCAGGCGATCGCGGAAGGTGGCGAACTCGACTTCGAGCTCCTTGTTGCTCCACGGCACGTCGAGCGTCGCTCCCTGGGTGATCAACTGGTGATCGGCGACCAGCGTCAGGCGCGCCGCGAGCCCGCCGCGGTCCCCCTCGGCGACCGGAACGTCGATCCACTGCGAGCCCGAGAGCGTCACCGTGCGGCGCCAGACGCGTTCGACGCCGCGCAGCAGCTCGAGCTCGACCGGCGCGTTCTTGAGGCCGGAATGAACCCACAGCCGCGCGCTGGTGCCGGGCTCGGCGCGGGCGCGGTCGAAGGCCAGGTCGGCCGGCAGGGCGAGCGCCGTCTCGGTGCCGGCGACGACGAAGTCGAGCTGGGTGCGCGCGATCTCGCCGAAGCTGTCGCGTGTCTCGTAGCGCAGGCGATAGGCGCCGCCGGCGACGCCGGCGAGCGCGACCGTGCCGACACCCGAGGCCTCGTGTTGCACGACACCGCTCGCCACCTCGGCGCCGTCGGCGAAGAAGGCGAGCGCCTGTTCGGCTGCCGCGGCGGGAGTCCAGCGCGGACGCAGCCGGTCGCCCGGGGTCGCGAAGCGATCGCCCGGCTCCTTCGGGGCGTCGGCGGGAGTGACCGGTAGGTCGGCCGGCAGCGGCGCTGTGGCCGGCTGGGCGAGACGCATCAAGCGCCACCGACCCTCTCCTGCCCGCGGCTCGCCGTCGAGATCCTGGCGGCGGAGCGTGATCGCGAAAGGCTTGCCGGCGACGACGAGGTCGGCCGGCTTCTCGGCGAGCGCTTCGACTGCCGCCCAGCCGAGCCGCACGGTGCGCTCGCCAGTGCGGGTCTCGCCGCCGTCGTCGGTGACGTCGGCCTCGAGATGGTAGAGATAGGTGAAGCCCTTCGCCTTCTCGCCCTCGTCCGCGAGCGGCGTGAAGGCGACGCGGAACTTGCCGTCGGCGTCGAGATCGGTCGTGCCACTGGCGATCGGCTGCGCCTCGGTCGAGCCGCCGGCGAAGCCCCACCAACGCCACCACCAGGGGAGCTCCGGCTGGCGGGTCACGCGCCAGGCGACGCGGCCGGAGGCGACCGGCAGGCCGAAGTAGTAGCGCGCCTCGCCGCCGAGCTCGGCCGGGCGGTTGAGGCGGAGCTCGGTCGCCGGCGCGGCTACTTCGACTTCGAACGTCGGCCGCTTGTACTCCTCCACACGGACCGCGGCCGCCCCGCCGAGCGAGCTCTGCAACGTCCACTGCCCGAGGAGCCGGCCGGCGGGAATCGGGAACTCGCCCGCCGCGGTGCCGAAGCGGTTGGTCGTGACCGTGGCCTCCGCCACCTTCTCGCCGTTCGGATCGGTCAGCCAGACGGCGACGGCCGCCCCCGGCGAGGGCGTGAGGGCGCCGCGCCCGGGGCCGCTCGCATAGCCGAGGACCTTCCAGTAGAGCTTCTGCTGCGGCCGGTAGACCGCCCGATCGGTGAACAGCAGGGCGCCGGTCTGGGTGGTCGGCGCGGGCTGGAAGTCGCTGCCGTAGCGCTGCGCGGCGGCGATGTCGCCGCCGCGGCGAGCCACCAGCAGGAAGTTCACGTAACCCTGGCCGGCGCCGCCCGGGAAGGCGAAGGTCGCCCGGCCCGAAGCGTCGGTGCGCGCAGCGGCGACCGCCGTCGGCGCCTCGCGCCAGGTGTTGCGATAGAGGGTGACCTCGACGCCCGCGGCCGCGCGCCCGTCGGCGCCCTCGACCAACCGCACCTCCCACGGGAAGGTCTGACTCTCCTGCACCAGCACCAGATGCGACTGGGTGAAGGGCAGCGCCATCCGGCGGTTCGCCCCTTTGGCGAACGAGGGCTCCGCCGAAGCGACGACCAGATAGAGGCCGGAGTTCGTGAGCGGCGGTGTCGCGAACGTGCTGTGGGTCATGAAGTCCGCGGTGGGCGGCAGCGCGACGGTCCACGCGGCCGCCGGCTCGCCGCCCGAGATGAGCTTCTCGATCTCGCGCTCGTCGTTGGGGAACAGACCGCGGAACTCCGTGCGCGCGAGCTGCTGCGCCAGGTCGACGGGATAGGCGCGCAGGAAGAGCTGCGGCAGATTGCGATGCGAGATCGCGATCGACCGGCGGCCGGCGCCGTCGACCGCCATCATCTGCAGGGCGAAGTCGGGGGCTTCGATCTGCGTCCGCAGCTCGCGGCAGAGCTTGGCGCCGTAGCTCCCGGGATAGGCCTTCTCGCCCGCCGTAGCGAGCTCGCGCGCCCGGATCCGGTGTTCGGGGTCGCCGCCGTCGAGGTCGACCTCGCCGGCGAGCTCCGCCGTGCCGACCGCCCACCACGGATCGTCGCGGAAGCGCGGCAGGCGTCTTTCGAGATCGGCGCGCAGACGAGCCCGATCGTCCGCCGCCTCGCGGTGCCCGGTGAGCAGGCGCTGACGCGCCAGGCGCGCCTCGAGCTCGGCGGCGAGCTCGTGGCGCCCGCGGTGCCAGCGTTCGAGATCGGCGAGCACGGCGGCGGCACGCAGCAGCGGATGCACGGCAGTCGCGCCGGCGGCCGCCGGAAGTGCCGCCGGCGAGGGCATCGATGGCAGGGCGGGCTCGTCGGCAAGGAGGTTGCCGAGGTCGAGCTGCCAGGCGTCGTTCGCTTCGGCCGCCGACCAGAAGGCGGAGTCGGCGAGCAACCGGTCGACGAAGAGGTAGCTCACGGCATCGCGCAGCGTGCCGCGCACACCCTTGGGATAGTCGTTGGCGTCGAGATACGGAAAGTCGTCGACCGCCACTTTCGCCAACTCCGCGCGGCGCTCCCAGACGGCGAGGAAGCTCCTCTCGGCCTCGGCGGCGATCTGCTCGGCGGTCCACGCCTTGAGGTCGAGCTTCTCGTCCGAGACGATGCGCTCGCGCTGGCGGATCTCCCAGTCGTAGCCCGAGAGATACTCGAGCAGAGCGTGGGCATAGTAGAGCTCGACCGCGGCGCGGGCGGGTGACCCAGGCGGCCACTCCTCTGCCTTCAACTGCTCGACCGCGGTCTCGAGTCCGCCCAGGGCGGTCGCGACCTGCGACTGGCGCACCAGCGCCTTCGCCCAGTTCGGCTCGTCGCCGGCAGCGCGCGAGCTCTCGATCAGCGGCCCCAGGAGATCGGCAGCCGCCTGCAGCTTCTGCTCGTCGAGCAGCCGGTCGATCTCTTTCCAGGCGGCGGTCGGGTTCATGGTTGCGGGCACCTTGGGTTTCACCCCGGGAGAGTTGGTGGCGGCGCCCGGCCCGGCCGGTGCGGAATCGGCGGCGAGCTGCTGGCAGGAGGGGGCGGCGAGTGCGAGCGCACCGGCGAGTACGAGCGTCGAAGCGAGCGGGGAGCGCATATCGAACATCTTAGACCCCGCTCCCCGGCGCCAGGAAACCGTTCCTGCACTGCGCGTAGAATCGCCCGGCAGGGCCTATCTCAGACAAGGAGCCCATTCCGCCATGACCGATCGATCGCAGAGCCGCATCCGGTTCGCACTCGTGCTCGGCAGCGCTCTCGTTGCCGCGCTGCCCGCTCCGGCCGCTGCCGGCCTCGTCTTCACGCAACAGATCCGCGGCGAAGGCGAGGCCGCGAAGGTCCAGAACATGACGATGCGCACGTCGATCGATACCGGCGGGGCGAAGATGGAGATCCTCGACTCCGGCAATCCGATCATGGCGAAGGGCAACTACATCCTGATCCAGCCCGACGCCGACGCCATGCTGCTCGTCAACCCGGAGGAGAAGTCCTACGCCAGCCTCGACTTCAGCCAGATGATGGGCGCCGTCGGCCAGATGATGGGCGGCCAGGAGTCCCAGGAGCCGGCCAAGAAGTACCCCGATCCGGTGGTCGAGAAGCTCCTCGAGGAGGACGGCGGCATGCTGCTCGGCAGGCCGACGAAGCACTTCCGCTGGCGCACCCGGTACACCATGGGGATGAACCTGCCGATGGGGATGAGCATGGACATCGCCACCGACCAGACCGAGGATGTCTGGGTCGCCGACCTCGCCATCGACCCCAAGATCATGCGCTCGTTCGCGCAGATGGGCGCCGGCGCCGCACTGCCCGAGAACTTCCAGAAGATCGTCGACGCGGCGAAGAAGACGCAGTCGGGCTTCCCGCTCAAGCGCATCCTGGTCTCGAAGAGCCAGAGCACGGCGACCGGCAACGGCATGATGGCCAAGATGATGGCCAAGTCGGCGGCGAAGCAGAACGCCGAAGGCCCGCAGACGACGATCTTCGAGGTCACCGAGCTCTCCGAACAGAAGGTACCGGCGTCGGTCTTCGCCATCCCTCCCGGCTACACCGAGACCCAGCTGATGGCACCCGGCATGAAGATGCCGGACATGAACCAGCAGCACTGAGGAGCGCTCATCGCCTCGCTCCTCCTCAACACCTTCGGCTCTCTAGGCGACCTCTATCCCTACCTCGCGCTCGGGCGGGAGCTCCGGGCGCGCGGACACCGGGTGACGCTCGCCACTCTGCGGCACTACGAGCCCCGCGTCGCGGCAGCAGGGCTCGGGTTTCACCCGATCGGCCCCGACTTCGATCCGACCGATCCGGTCGAGCTCAAGCGGGCGATGCACAAGCGGCGCGGTCCGGAGTACGTTCTGCGCCAGATGACCCTCGGGCATCTGCGCACCGCCTTCGACGACCTGCGCCCGGCGGCCGACGCAGCGAATCTCGTGGTCACGCACCCGCTCGCCCTCGGCGCGCAACTGCTCGCGCGCGCGGCCGGACGGCCCTGGGCCTCTGTCGTGCTCTCGCCGCTCAGCCTGTTCTCGACCACCGATCCGCCGATCTTCTCCGGTGTTCCGTTCGAGCAGAGCCTCGCCCGGCTCGGACCACTCGGCCAGCGGGTCGTCCTGCGCCTGGCCGATCTCGTCCTCAGCCGCTGGCTGGCGCCCTACCGCGCGATCGAAGCGGAGCTCGGCCTCGCGCCGGGTCGCAACCCGATTCTCCACGGCCAGCATTCGCCGCATCTCGTGCTGGCGCTGTTCTCGCCGCACTTCGGCCCGCGGCAGAGCGACTGGCCGCCGAACACGGTGGCCGCCGGCTTTCCCTTCCTCGCCGACCCACAGCCCCTCGCACCGGAACTCGAGCGTTTTCTCGCCGCGGGCCCACCGCCGGTGGTCTTCACGCTCGGCTCGGCGGCAGTCGGCGCGGCCGGGGAGTTCTACGAACGCAGCATCGCGGCGGTGGAACGGCTCGGGTTGCGCGCCGTCCTGCTGATCGGCAGCGATCCAGCGAATCGCCCGCGCCGCGCGCTGCCGGAGAATCTCCTGGCGGTGGCCTACGCGCCGCACGCTGCCCTGTTCGCCCGCGCGGCGCTCATCGTCCACCAGGGAGGCGTCGGGACCTCGGCCGAAGCGCTGCGCTCCGGCAAACCGATGCTGGTCGTCCCGCACTGCCACGACCAGCCCGACAACGCCCACCGCCTCGAGCGCCTCGGCGTCGCCCGGGTCGTGCCCGCGGCGCGTTACACCGCGCGCCGG